>JANMNM010000215.1:0-1807 GCA_031373905.1 Gemmatimonadaceae bacterium
CGCAATCCGACCAGCGCCGCATTCCTGCCACCGTCTATGCCCGCGATCTGGTATTTGCCGAACGCTTCGCTGCCCGCGCCAAGTCGCGTGCGTACACCCATCTCGGTCACGCTGTACGTACCGCTGTCACCGCGCAGGAACACCATGCGGTGGCGCATGTCCAGCGCAACGTTGCGGTACATCGCGAGACTCGCGCCAACGCCGATGTAATCCGGTTGGAGATTGGCTCCCTCGACCGAGAATTGCCGCCGGCCTTCGGTGAAGAGCGTCCACAGTTGCTGCGGTTTCCACTGCACACGGAGCTCGCCGCCAAGCGATCCGGTCGGCGATGAGATTCCCGTGAAACGGTCTCCGGTCATCGTCGCCTTCAACTCCACGGACTTCCCGACGCTCTCGGTAATCGCCGCAGTGGAGTGCCGCCGGTCCAGTCCGAGCAATCCGAACTGCTGCCATTCGTGTGACATCGTCAGCAGGCGACTGCCCTGCCGCACCTCGCCACCGAAACGGTACTCGCGCGTACCGCCCTGGATCGCACCGCTGGCCGGATTGCCGAACTCCTTACCGACAGTCATCCACGCGCCGGTGAGCCTCGCGGCACCACCGAACATCGTCACCGATCCATTGACCGTTGCCGCCACGCCACTTGAATCACCGGAGCGTGACCACGCCGTCTCGCCTGTCAGTTCCACACCACGCGTCTTGAGCAGGCGCACGTCCGCACCCAGCAGTCGGTGTCCCCCTGCTTCACGGCCTTCCTGGACCATCGTGGCACCCAGCCGCACCGAGTCCATCGCGCGACTTCGCAACCACTGATTTGCGTCCAGCGCGCCACGAACACCCCAGACCGCGCTGCGCGGACCGCCGCTCTCCGACTCGTAGAGCACGACCACGAACACCGGGTTGCCATAGCCGTCGATCGCCGGCACCGGCTGCTTGAACAGCAGGGTACCCGCGATGTAATCGATCTGATAGTCCACGAAACGCGTCAGCACCTGTCGACTGAGCACGCGAGTTGCGTTCTCCGCCGCGCGTGTCTCGAGCGCCACCTGCTCGGTGCCGTCCCGGATGTTGCGCGCCAGCTGATACGGTCCCGAGATGCCCGCACCACGCGCCTGCAATTGTCGCAGCCGTTGCGTCGTCGAACTGCCGAAACCCTGCCACTCGATGCCACCCTTCATTATTCGCGTCGCGACACCAGGCAGCGCGCGCCGATAACTCGTGAGCTGCAGCCCACTGGCGAAACCGGCGGTGGAAACATCTCCGAGCGCAAGCCAGTCGAAGCCGCGCTCAACCCGCGCTGCCAGCCGGTAGCGTGATGCGTTGGACGTGCGTTGCGCACTGGCATCTCCGAGAATGGGATACTGTGACGCATCCAGCGGATCGGCCGTTCGGCCAAACGCATTGATCCCACCGTCGAGCCGGCGGGAATCGAAGCTCGCCACGATCGATGTCTGACGATCGATGCGACCGCGCGCCGTGATTGCACCAAACGCCTCGGCGCTGGAGCCCACGCCGATGCGTCCCACCCCAACCAGCAGCAGCGGCTTGTTCGCCGGCAGAACCTCGACGGCGACTTCCTGGCTCATGCGCGCCCAGCTCAGCTCCACCGCACCGCGCATCACGACGCTGCCCGCCTGAAGTCGGAGCGTCAGCCAGCCCGCGGTGTCCGGCACAACCTGTGTCCCGACCGATGACGAGCTGGCGTCGGGGTTGAGCGGCTGCACACCGCTCGCGGCGACGGTGATCTCCGGCTGGTTCGTCACCGGTACACCCCAGCGATCGAGCACGCGAACACGCAGCGACTCGA
>JANMNM010000223.1:0-2056 GCA_031373905.1 Gemmatimonadaceae bacterium
ACGAGTCCGAGCGAATAGAGATCGCTGCGCCCGTCGACCGCATCTCCCGACGCCTGCTCAGGGCTCATGTACTCCGGTGTCCCGACCACTTCGCCGACACGGGTCAGCCCCGCCTTTCCCACCGCGCCGGCACTGATCGCACGAGCGATGCCGAAATCCATCACCAACGCGCGACCTGTGGCGCGCTCGATCATCACGTTGTCTGGCTTGATGTCGCGGTGCACCACCCCTCGCCCGTGCGCATAGGCCAGCGCGTATCCCACGTCCTGTAACAGACGCACCAGTTCACGCACGCCGAGCGGGCCGGAGCGCTTGACCTTCTCGGCCACACTCTCCCCTTCCACGTACCCCATCGCGAAGGCGACCAGGTCGTCGCTTTCCTCCACCGCGTGCACCGGCACGATGTTCGGGTGCGAGAACGAGGCGGACGTGCGCGTTTCGCGCAGAAACCGCTCGCGCAGTGCCGAGTCGACGGCAAATTCCGCCGGCAGCACCTTCAATGCGACCGCACGGTCGAGTCGCACATCGCGGGCGAGGTACACCGTGCCCATGCCGCCGCGTCCCAGCTCCCGCTCGATCGCGTATCGATCGCCCAGCCGCTTCCGGACCTGTTCGAGATCGGTGGTAGCCATCAGCCTCCCTGAACGGCGATTCACGCGCGACCGCAGCGAATTTCACCACGACACCACCCCTCATCACGACGGACCCGCCCGATTTCCTCGAGCGGGTCCGTCGTTTCACTGCCAGCGGTACCGCCGTCCGACGTATCGGAGCGACAGCGTACGCGCGACGGCGTTCGGTCAGCCGATTGGAATCGACGCGGCGTTCGCTGCCAGCCACGCGTCAAAATCCAGCAACGCCGGGAAGAGCTTTCGTGCGACGCCCGCGTCACGCGAGGCCTGGAAGGTGTCGCCCTGCATGGCCTGAAACTGGAACATGTTACCGAGGTCTTCAGCGCCAGGAAAACCAAGGCCGCGATACGTGTCGAAGGGCACGTCGTAGAAGTGCACCGTGCGACCGATGGCTCGGCCAAGCGTGGCCGCCATCTCGTCACCGGTCAACGATTCGCCGCACACGCCGATACGCTGGCCAATGGCCGATGCACCCTCCTTGAAGATGCCAAGCGCGCAACCGCCGATGTCGTGTGCTGCGATGCCCGGCAGCTTCACACCGCCGAGCGGCAACGCCAGCACCAGGTTGCCATCCTCGCCCGCACGCGGGCCCATGCCGAAGTGAATCAGGTTGTCCCAGTAGAACGCGGCGAGGAAGAACGTGGTCGGTGCGCCTTCGTTGGCGAACACATGATCGACACTGCCCTTGGCGTCGAAATGGGGAACGTTGTACTTGCCGTGCAGCACTGGCATCCGTGAGCCATCAGCCGGATACGCAACGCGCGTGTCTTCGAGTGTCGACCAGACGACATGCTGAAGGCCGGCGGCCTTCGTGGCGCGCGCCATGTTCGACGCCTGCACACCTTCGCGATCAACGGAGAAGTGCTCCCAGAAATTGGTGACGCAAAACGCGCCGTGTGCCCCCGCCAGTGCAGCAGCAAGGGTCTCCGGCTTGTCCGCGTCACCGGCGACCACTTCCACGCCAAGTGCGGCAAGCGCTTTTGCCTGGTCCGACTCCGGATTGCGCGTGATCGCGCGTGCGGTGAAACCACTGGCTGGGTCGGACGCGATGGCGCGGACCAGCCCGCCTCCCTGTGCGCCAGTGGCGCCAAATACTGCGATGATCTTCGGGGACATGTGTCCGGTGGGATGAGATTGGAAAGGCCGCCTTCTGCGTGCAAATATACCACTGTCGGATTGTCGTCGCCGTGAGTTTCCTGCAGCGACGTGGACTGCTGCTCGCCGTCTACGCCCGGTCCAGACTCCTTCGCCCCGACGCGAGATCCGCCAGCAGCGTCACATGCACATCGAGCGCATCGATGACGCGGTAGCCGGGATCACGTTGTCCGTCGAAGGCGAGGTTGAGATCTGTCCCCGCCAGCACGATCACCTCGGCGCCCTGCTCCTCGACCATTCGTCGGCCCGCCGCGAAGAAGGCATCTCGC
>JANMNM010000134.1:0-29868 GCA_031373905.1 Gemmatimonadaceae bacterium
GGCACAAGGCGGCGCGACGCTCGCGGCAAGGGACAGCGGGGCGGTCTACGTGCTCCTGCAGGCACGCAACGCGACCGCGCTCGACGCGGACTTTCGTCCTGACGGGCCGTTGCCGTTCTGGGCGCCGTTCGCCGTCCGGACGGAATCGCTGATGTCTGTGGTTGCGGTCGTTGGCCGACGCTGACCTCGCGGCAACAGGAGGCCCAGCCGGACCTCCACTGACCACGACGGAATCCGCCTGGAGCTCACGGGCAGGAGTTCCCTCCTGGGACCGCAAAGAGGTCCGCCGCCCCTACCATCGCACGCGCGAGTGGATTAACCTTCACGGCTCACCAAGACAACCCCAGCCGGCGCCGTTACAGCACGCGCCCCGCAGAGCGTGATATGCACCCGTTCATCGAGACCCAGAAAGAGTGGATGCGCGAAATTCCCGCGTTCCGCGCCGGCGACACCGTCCGTGTCAACGTTCGCGTCAAGGAAGGGGAAAAGGAGCGTCTTCAGGCGTTTGAAGGGACCGTCATCGCCCGGCGTGGCAGTGGCGTGAGCGCGACCTTCACAGTCCGCAAGATCTCGAACGGCGTTGGCGTTGAACGCATCTTCCCTGACCACAGCCCGATGCTGGGGGAGATCATCGTCGTGCGTCGCGGACGGGTTCGTCGTGCGAAGCTGTATTACCTTCGCGGCGTCACCGGCAAGGCGGCGCGCATCAAGGAGCGCAAGGTTCGCGTGGCCGACAAGTCCGCCAGCTGAAAGATCCGGGAGCATCCCTTGCCTGCGCGCATGCAGAGCTGGGGAGCGCTCGAGGCGGCTGCACGGTTCGCAGGACACTCGCGCATTCTGGGCGTGGATGAAGTCGGACGGGGCCCCATTGCGGGCCCCGTTGTCGCATGTGCCGTGGTCCTTCCAATCGATTGCCACGACATCGCTGGTGTCGGTGATTCGAAAGCACTGCGACCGAAGGAACGCGAGCGCCTGGCCGACGAGATCAGGCGCATCGCGGTTGCGATAGGCATTGGCGCCGCAAGTGTGACCGAAATCGATCGCGTCAACATCTATCAGGCGACGGCCATCGCAATGCGACGCGCCATCGCGCGAATCCCGGCGCCGCACGACCTGCTCCTCGTGGACGGTGCGCCTTTTGCGGCACTTGGATTGCCGCACCAGAACGTGGTCAAGGGTGACGCCTGCTGCCTGAGCATTGCGTGCGCCTCGATCATCGCAAAGGTGACGCGTGACCGCCTCCTGGTCGCGCTGGATCGTCGCTATCCGGCGTTCCGCTGGCGCGCAAACGTCGGGTATGGCACGGGTGAGCACCTGGCCGCGCTGACTGCGCAGGGCGCGACGCCGCACCACCGGCGAAGCTTCAGACCTCTGCGGGTGGACCCTGACCTTTTCATTTCTAGAGAGCAACCGGCATGAACGCACATCCTGTCTTCCGTGATGGTCTCCTCGATGGCCAGGTTGCCATCATCACTGGCGGTGCAACAGGTATCGGGCTTGGGATCAGCTCGACACTCGCGCAGCTCGGCGCTCACGTCGTGCTCGCCAGCCGTAAACCAGAGCATCTGCAGACCGCGGTCGACGCGATTTCGGCCGCTGGTGGAAAGGCCAGCGCAGTCCAGGTGGACGTGCGTGACCAGGAGCGGGTGAAGGCAATGGCGAAGGAGGTGCACGACGCCTTCGGCCGCATCGACATCCTGGTGAACAACGCCGCAGGGAACTTCTACGCGCCGTCGGAGACGCTCTCCGAGAAGGCATGGAAGGCCGTCATCGAGATCGATCTGTTCGGTACGTTCTACTGTACCCAGGCCGTGTTCCCCTACATGAAGGGGCAGGGTGGGGGGCGCGTCGTGAGCACGTCGATGACGCTCCACTACCGAGGCTGGCCGCTGATGGCGCACGCCACCGCGGCGAAGGCCGGGGTAGATGCCCTGACCAGGACGCTGGCCGTGGAGTGGGCGCCGCACGGCATCCGGATCAATGCCATCGCGCCCGGGCCGATCCCGACCGAAGGCGTTCGGAAGGCCTTCACGCCGCCGCCTGGTGCGCCCGTTCCTGATGTCTTCAATGTCGACGACGTGATGGAGAAGTTCGCCAAGGCCTCCATTCCTCTGGGTCGATGGGGCACCCCGGAGGACATCGGCCAGATGGTGGCGTACCTGGCAAGTCCCGCCGGCGACTGGATCACCGGGGCGATTTTTGTGGTCGACGGTGGAGAGTGGTTGGCTAAATCAAAGCCAGCAAATCAGTTATAAACTGTGGCACGAAACTGGCTATATGGATTTGTGCGTGACGAGAACCACTCTGCTCGTCCCTCACTTTTTGTGGAGTCCTGAATGATGCATACCGCTTTTCGCTCAGTTCGCGTTCTTCGTGCCTCGGCGATGCTGCTTACCGGCCTGTCGATGACCGCTTGTGTCTCGAGCAAGACCTTCAAGCGCGAGATGACCGCAACACGCGGTGAACTCGCCACGGAGCGCGCGGAGCGCCTCCGCGCAGACAGTATCCTTGGCGCAGACCTCGTCGGTCTGCGTACCGAGCTCAAGAAGGAGCTGGCGGATTTGCGCACCGAGTTCGACGCCAAGATCGTGGCGGCGGGCAACGGGATGAAGGTGATGCTGCCTGTTTCGTTTGCCTTCGATGACGCCATGGTCAAGGATGCAGATCGTGCCGCACTCGAGCGCTTCTCGCAGATCGCGAACAAGTACTACCCAGGTGCCGTCGTGACGGTGGAAGGCTTTGCTGATCCCGCAGGCAGCCCGGCGTACAACCAGAGGCTTTCGCTGGCCCGCGCTGAAAACGTGAAGCGTGAACTCGCCCAGCGTGGTATGGATGCGTCGCTCATCCGGACGATGGGTTTTGGTTCGATGCGTCAGGTGGTCCCAGGCGCCCAGAAGGATGATCCGGGTGCTGATCGGAACCGCCGCGTGGTGTTCGTGATCGAGAGCGCGGACGCCCGCGCTACCGAAGCCATCGGTTCCAGCCCCAACATGAACTGATCCTCTGGTTCTGGGGTACGACTGTCTGGGCCTCGTTTGGGGCGGTGCGCTGCAGGAGCCAGCCTGACGACTCCCGGAATGGCAGAAGGCCGGCGCGATGAAGCGCCGGCCGTCTCTGTGTTTGCCCGCACAGTGACGCATGTGTAGGCAGAGGGTTGGGAGGAGGCCGTTCCGGCAGCCGCTCACGCTGTAACTTTTGTTTGGGGCGGGTGTGGCGTTGGCTGCAACGAGGCGACACCGGTGCGGGAGGATCCGGAGCCGGCGTCACGATGTGCGATTTCAACGACGTCTGTCGTCTCCCAGATGATCGAATCCGATTCCCCGGGACATCCTGTGCTCTCTGCGTCCGCGTCATCGTTGCTGCGTTCGCCGTCGCGTCGGGCCGCGTTGCTGGTTGCGGGGCTGACGGCGTTGACGGCGGCCGGAATCCTGTTGACTGACCGTGCCGATTCGCGTCGGGCGGTGCGTCTGGCGCTGGCTGATGGGGCGCGGTTCGACGACTCGTTGACCCTCGCCGCGCGGGCCGGCACAACTGCCCCCATGCCGTTTCAGTCGGCAGTGGCGCTGAGCTATCTGGCGCGCCTTGAGGCCGGGCTCGGGAGCCCGTTCCGGCTGGTGGATCTGGCGCGCAGCGAACCGCGTCTCCCGGCCGCCTGGCGTCCGCGCGTGGCGCACGCGATGCTCTCGCGCATCGCGCGCGGGGTGCGCGTGATGCGGCCGGCACCTGACGCACTCGACATCGCGGTGGCAGTCGACGGTGGCCCCGGCGCGGCCCTGCTGCAACTCATCGACAGCGTGATGGTGGCCGACGGTGACTCGCCGATGACGCTCGAGGTGCTGCGGATCGCCGCAGCGCAGACCAGCGCGCGCGGGCTCCTCCGGCCCTCGGCGGTCGCACTGATCGATGCGGCAGCGGTCATGGCATTCGATCGGCAGCGAGCGCGACGCGATGTTGATCGCGTCGTTGCGGCGGCCTCGCGCAGTGACGGTGACCTGACACAGGTGGTGGCACTCTGGCGTGTGGAGCGCCGATTCCTCGTGGAGCGGCCATTGCTGGCAGAGGAGGCAACGTCGCCTCGCCGCGTCGCAGCACGTATTCCTGCGATGATTGCCGCGTTCGAAGGGACGCTCCGCACCCCTGCGCCGTCGGCAGCATCGGTCACTGCAGCACCGCTGCCAGAGGCGGCGTCGCGCGCGTTGGCGATGCTGATGAGTGTGAGGACGCGCCCGGTACAGCCGCAAGTGAGTTTGAGCGTGCTTGAAGCGCGTACGCTGGCAGCGCGTGATGCGCGTTCGTCACGCGCATATCGCTTGCTGCTGGGCGCGACGAACGAAGAAACGCTGGTGCTGACTCAGGCGAATGCGTCTGGAGATCCTGCGCTTCGCCCCATCGCATCGGCGGCCGTGCTGCTGGCATCGCAGGGCCTACGCACACTGGCGCAGGAGGCGCCGTTTCATCCCGGGACGCTCACGTTGCGTCCGGAACAGGTTGTGTCGCGATTGCGTCTGGCATCGCTGCGATTCGGCAGGGACGTGCCCGTGTCGTGGCAGCCGTTCTACGCGCGCGAGTTCGCCGCCGCGGTCGATGCGTTCACCGCTGTGTTTCCGCGCGCCAGCTTCGCGGGACTGAACGTACGCATCGGTGGCACGGTGACGCCCGGCGCGCTGGCAGTTCACGATCCCCGGTCGCGAACCCTGTTGCTGCCCCTGGCCACGGGCTTCGGCGCAGTTGGCCATGAACTCATGCATGACCTGGACTGGCAGTCAGCGCGTGACTATTCCGGGCGCGAAGGTACGTACGCGACCGACAACGCTGCCCGCGCCACACGCAGGCAACCGATCGCGGCACCCCTGGCGCGTCTCGCCGAGTTTGTCTCCGTGAAGGGAAGGCCGAACTCGTTCGTCAAGGAGGCGCGTCGTCCGGCGGAGCTGCTCGCGCGCGGCGCGGACTGGTTTCTCGCCTCCGCACTGGCGCGCGAGGGACGAAGCAACGGGACGCTGAGCGCGGTGCAGGACAGTTGGGTGCGTGGCTACGCGTCGGCTGCGGGTCCGGCAGCATTTGGCGACCACGCAGCGGCCCTCGCGGCCCTCTTCGACGAGATGCCGGTGCTGTCATCGCGCACCTCGCTCGCGCCGCGCAGCGACAACGAGCGTGGCCCGGATCTCGCCACGATCGCCCGCGCCGCCTGGTATTCCCCTCTGCCTGCGCAGGAGTCGCGGCGCCAGTCCGGCGCGCTCGCCCTGATCCCACTCGAGGCGGGCGACAGATGTTCACCCGTCACGCGCCTCCAACTCGCGCCGATTCGCCAGACCGCGCGGGAAGTCGCGTTGGGGTTTCTGGAGCCGAGGATCACTCGCTCGATGCTGCGCTGGGCGCGCGCGACGGATCCGGACAGTCTCCCCGGTGACGTTGCCATGCTTCGGCTGGCATTGCTCGGGTCACCGGTGAAGCCGGGTGTGATGGACTCCGCGAGGAAGGTGTGGCTTCGGTCTGCGATGCGGACGCTCCCCTGCCTTGGCGAATGACCGTTTAGCTTCAGTGCATGCCACGGCTGCTGATCGCGCTCGCGACGATTCTGACCCTGATTCCTGTCACACTGCTCGTCCCCGGACTCCGGGAACTCGTGCAGGTGGCGCATGGTGGCAGCGCTGCAGCGGCACATGCGTTCATGACGGTGAACATGGTGAGCGGGATCGTCGCCGTGCCGCTCGTGATGCGCTTGCAACGCCGGACGGGATCCGTTCGCGTCTGGGTGTCGTCGCTGCTTGCCGTGGATGCGATCGTCTTTCTTGCGATGCGCGCCGCACCGGACCTGAACTCCCTGATGCTGCTGCGGGCGATCGATGGTGCGCTGCACCTGCCTGCCATCACGCTGCTGATGGTAGCAGCGAACCGGCTTGCCGGTCCGCGCCGTGGTGGTTCACTCGGCCTGCTGGGATCGAGCCTCATGATCGGTGTTGCCATCGGATCACCGCTCGGTGGTTTTCTCGTGGATCGGTTGCCGTCACTGGTCTACGTCGTTGGTGCGATCGTATTCCTCGGTGCCGCAGGCATCGCCCTTGGCATCGCACTCCCGCGTGAAGAGCAGGTGCGCCAGCCGAGCCGACAGTACGCATGGAACACGCAGATCAGGCTCGCGTGGGTGCCGCTCTCGTATGCCTTCATGGACCGTTTCGTGATAGGGGTGTTCGTGAGCACGTTCACGCTTTTTCTCGGTGACGTGCATCATGCGAGCGGCTCGCAGCGCGGCCTGCTGATGGCACTCTTTCTGGTGCCTTTCGCGCTACTCTGCTGGCCAGCGGGACGGCTTGCCGATCGGTTCGGCTGGTATCGTCCGCTCGTGATCAGCAATGTGCTCTTTGGCGTTGTCTTCGCAACGTACGCTCGTGTGCCATTCAGCTTCCTGCCCGTGCTGATGGTGCTGAGCGGCGTGCTGAGCGCACTGATGTTCGCACCCAATCTGCTTCTCACGAGTGAGGTTGCGCGTCGAGCTGGTGAGGGTGTTTTCGGTGCGTTTCAGATTGCCGGCTCGGTTGGGTTCCTGATCGGTCCGGCACTTGGCGGCGTCCTCGTTTCCACGCTCCGTGACGCACGGGGGTCGGTGGAGTACGATCAGATCTTCATGATGGTCGGGGCCCTCGAGGGCGTGCTCGCACTCGCGAGTGCGATAGCGCTGGGGCGTCTGCTGAAGAACAACGTGTTGCAACCGCGGGCGACACGCGAGATGGTCGGAGTGTCGCACGTGCCGATCTCCGGCTGAGCGGCGCCCGCCTGAGGACGCGCGCGAAGCAGCAGATGTGCTCACGCAGCGGGAGGATCGAACGGAAAGCGCCCCGCAAGCAGAGCTTGCGGGGCGCTTCGCTCTCAGACACGCAGCGCGATTACGGCTTGATCTTCTTGGCGGCTTCCGCCGCGGCTCCGGCTGCCTTGGCCTTCACGCTGTCAGCCATGGCGCCCATTGCACCCTTGGCGCTGTCAGCCATGGCGCCCATCGCACCCTTGGCGCTGTCGGCCATGGCACCCATTGCACCCTTGGCGCTGTCAGCCATGGCACCCATCGCACCCTTGGCACTGTCCATGGAAGCGGACGCAGCAGCCGCGGTGGAATCAATGGCCGATTTCTCGCCACCGCCGCATGCGGAAAAAACGACGGCAACAGCGAGAGCTGAACATACGGAAACGGAACGGCGCATGATGGTAATCCCGGGCAGGGGGTTCGTCTTGGACTTCAGCGACCTAGAAAAATACAGTCAGTGCACGTATCGCGCCATACTCAGGAAGTTCCCAATCGGCGAGAAGATCCATTCTGACGCGGCAATGCGACGTGTGTCTTGCCCGGCTGACGCGCCGATGTGGAGCGTTCGGCAGGATTGGCGACGGCCGGCGCGCACTTGGACCAAGTCGAGCTCGGTGCGTACCGAGGCACAGCCGTGCTATGGATTGTGCAGTGTCCCGAGTGGGAGTCGAACCCACGACCTACGGATTAAAAGTCCGCTGCTCTACCAGCTGAGCTATCGGGACGAACGAGTCGAATCTAGACGCGCTGCGAAGCCGCCGCAGCTGTCATCGTGACCAGCGCGCCCAACCCGCCAGGCGGTACTGCGTCCAGGCGAGCGACTCATACACCACATGTTGCGTGATGCTGATCCGGTCGCCGGCGTTCCTCGGGGGCCACGCGACCTCCCGCCATGCAGCGGCCACGCAGGTGACGCTCAAGCCAATGGCCTCGAGCGTCGCGCAGGCTCGGCGCGTGTGCATGGGCGACGTGACGGCGACGACTCGTTTCCACCGCTTCTGGAACGCCAGCTGCGAGAGACGCACCGCCTCATCACGGGTTGAGGACACCGAATCAATCCACTCGATGCCGCCTGCCGCGGGTGAAAGCGCGGACAACGCGAGCTGATCGGCCTGCGAGGACGCGCCGCCCGGCCGTGTTCGGTTATGCACGACGCTGAGGACCAAGGGGAGCTGCGGTCGCTGGGCACGGAGTGCCATCCCGGACAGCAAGCGGTCGAGTGCCTCGCCCCGGATGAGCCCACGAGAGTTCACGCTGCCGGAGAACACGAATACCGCGTCGACAGCATCGAGATCGACTGGATCATTTCGAACGAAGGGAGCGCCGAGCGTCCTTGCGACGGGAGGCAGCACGCAGATCACGATCACGGCAAACAGCGCCAGCACGGTGCCGTACATCGGACGCAGGAGCCACCGCCCCGCCAGCAAGCCGACGGCGATCGCGACCTGCGACGCGGTGATCAGGCCGATCCCGAGTATCTGGGGCAGCCCGAGGAGCCAGAAGCCGTTGAGGATCAGCAGTGCCGTCCCGGCGCCCCGAAGGGGCAGGACAGCCGATTGTTGAACGCGCGCAAGAGAGGTCATCACCGCAAATGTACCGAGGCAGGCATCCGTCGCGCGGAGCAGGCATCAGTCGCCGGGGAGCATCACCCACAGGGCAGGTCGTCCCACATTGCAGTGCACCGCACGCGACAACAACCCGATGCCCGACCAGCTGAGGAACAGCATCATGCGTGTGGCGTGCCACGCTCCGAGTTCCGTCGCGGGCGTTTCCGGTGACTCGTCGTACTCCGCCAATGCCTGCAGTCGCGCCGCACGTGCCGGGACTGGATGGAAGACTGTCGCGACGAGCGCGCCTCGCTCGGCTTCATCGTCCTGCCAGCGATCGAGTGTGGTGATCGTCTCGGCGATCAGCGCGCGATCGTGATGGCGGCGCGCCCAGCGGTCTGCGGCAAGGACTGCGGGTCTCGACACGGTCGGCAGCAGCAACACGCCAAGGAAGGACCAGAGCGTGAACCAGCAGATCACGGTGATGAAGCCCGCCGCGGTCACGAGATCGGCGCGCGGCATCGAAGCGCTGAGGGCGAAACCAAGCGTGTTCCACGCAATGGCAACGAGGATACCACGGCGGCGGAGACCGAGTTCGCGGACGCCGCGACGCCGCGTCAACACCACCGCGAGTTGTTGCGGGGACAGTGCATTCGCCCATCGTTGCGGTATCCACAGCGTTCGCGCAGCAACTCCGGTCCAGCCACCCACAAACGACGGGTCGTCGCACGCGACCTCCTGCAGGCGCTGCTTGCTCATGCCAGCGTCGTGCGCTGCCGTCACGATCGCCGGCGACGTGGCCACCAGTCGGAGACCACCGACAAGCCATGCCATCAGCCCCTGACGGCTGAGCAGCACCACCTGCAGCAGCAGAAACACGAGCAGTGCCGATGTCATCCCGAACTGCTGCCGGGCGCGCAGCAGCAATGCGGCGGCGAGCGCGAACCAGAGCCACTGCACGGTGATGCCCCGCAGCCAACCGACCAGCCATTGCATGACGCCAGGGCGCTCGCGAACGACGATCAAGCCGCCGATCACATCGACCGGGAGCAAGAGGGCGGCATGCAGCATCCAGACCAGCGCGATTGATGAGAGTGCGCTGCCAAAGCTCTGGTCGGCGTACGGATGCATCGCACGATGCGGGAGGTCGAGAGTGATCGCGACAAGAGCGAACACCACGGTCGAGCCGACGCCGGTGATGCCAAGCCAGAGCCGCTGTCGGGCGTAAGTCATGGGTGTACGAGACGAAATGAGCGCACGTCCGGCGCCGTCGGGACGTCCCCGCATGCGGAGCGCAGGTGAGGCGGGGCGGGAGAGCGTGCAAGATATCGAGCATCGATCCGGACGCACGTTTCCGCCGCGCGGGCATGGTGCCGTGCGCGGATCCCAGTCGACTAGACTTCAGAATCCGCTTCGTCATCTCCAGCCAGACATCGCCATGTCAATCTCGATTCGATCGCTGAGTCCAGAGGAATGCCACGCGCTGCTTCGCTCGCACCACGTTGGCCGACTCGCGTACGCGTACAAGCAACGTGTCGATATCGAGCCGCTGCATTTCGTGGCGGACGGTGAATGGTTGTATCTCCGCACCGGGCACGGAACGAAAGTTGCCATGCTCGAGCACCAGCCCTGGGTCGCGCTGGAGGTGGACGAAATCAACGCACTCTTCGATTGGCGCAGTGTGGTCGTGCACGGCAGCGTACAGCTGCTCAGCCCTGCCGATGGCCCAGAAGGAAAGGCCCGGTGGGAGCATGCTGTGCAGACGTTCCGGCGGATCGTGCCGGCCGCATTTGGCCCGGGTGATCCAACGCCAAGCCGGGATGTGATGCTCCGCGTGCACCTCTCGCACATCGAGGGACGCACCGCCACCGCCATCGAGGACTGATTCGCGGGTCGGTTCGCGCGGACGGCCTCATCTGTCCGGTGATCCCGCCGGGAGCGCAGTCAGCAGTTCGCACGGATTCAGCGCACTTTTGCCTCGATGGCGTGTAACAATCGTGGTCGGCGTTCCGTATGAGAATCGTGACGTCCTGCGATGACTTTCGTGAACCGCTGCTGCTGAGGGAGGGTTAGCTTTCTGCGGATGAACGGATCCTTGATCACGCGGCTGCTTCGCCGCGACCTGTTCTGGTACTATCGCCTGCGACTGGCGCCGGACATCCCGCAGTTCTGGCGGCGTTTCTGGATGCTGATGACGCATCTTGGTGGTGCCCGGGTCACGATTGCCGCGTGTCTGGTCGGTGGAGTGTTTCCACCAACGCGGTATGCGGCTGCGCATACCGCGGTTGCGCTGGCCGTTGCGTTCGCGATTTCACAGATCATCAAGCGCAGTGTCAGCCGTGAGCGTCCGGTGGAGGTATCGCGCGGCGGGGCGATTCTCGAGCCACCCGATCGTTTCAGTTTTCCATCGGGTCACTCTGCGGCGGCGATGGCCGTTGCTGCCATGTACGCGCTGACGTTTCCGTCTCTCGGCATCTGGCTGCTCCCGATTGCCCTGCTGGTCGGTTACAGCCGCGTGGCGCTCGGCGTGCATTACCCGCTCGACGTCATTGCGGGTCAGGCAATTGCGCTGCTGACGGCGGCGCTCCTCAGGGCCTGGTAGCCCTCGGCAGGTTCGCCACATCAACGCGGAATCGCCGCGTGGACGATCCGCGCAATGTCAGCGATCAGCGTGCGCGCCGAAGCCTGGCTTTCGATGCCACTGGTCAGCACAACGAGCACGTAGGGCGCACCGCGCGCCGGATACACGATTCCCGCATCGTGCTCAACTCGCGTGATGTCGCCCGTCTTGTGGGCAACGCGAGTGCCGGCGGGGAGGCCGGCGGGAATCGCACTGTTGAACGCCTGTGCGAGGAGGACCTCACGCATCCATCTGCAGGCTGAAGGTGACGCGGCGCGATCCGTTGCAATCGCCACGAGCACAGCGGCCAGGTCGGATGCGGTGGTGACGTTGTTCAGTCCTGCGCGGAATGCCGGATTGTCCTCCACGCCGCGGCGCACGAGCATTCGGGTGGTGCCGAGCGTCCGCGTGAGCGCAGTGACGGAGTCCGGCGTCACCACGGTGAGCAGTGTGTTGGTGGCGAGATTGCTCGAGTGCGTGATCATGCGCGTGGCAAGCCACCGGATCGGTACCGATTCCCCGATGCGCCCGTAGACCGAGTCATCCGAGTCGTCCGCGCGATCAAGTGAGTACGGCGATTGATCAACGATCGACGAGAAGCGGTTCGTGAGCGGCATCGTGGCGTCGAGATTCAGCAACCCGCGATCGGCCCGCTGCGCCAGGGTGATGAGCACCGGCACCTTCATCGTGCTGGCCGCGTGCACGAGTGAATCGCCGAGGAGGGTGATGCGTGGCCCCACTCCGTCGAGCCGGTACGCCACCACGCGAGCGACTGCGCCGGGAGTCTCCGAGACCCGTGCCACGAGGGCATCGATCGCAGCTGGATTGCGTGCTGATGGGGCTGGCTGGTTTCCGCCGTGCGCGCACGCACTGACCGTGGCGATGGCCAGCGCGGCCCGGGCAGTGCGAAATATCGAGCGGGGCAGTATCGTCATGTCGCGACGCTACGGTGTGGCACAGACTCTGGCAACCACCCAGCGTGACGTCTGGAGTCAGTGGCTCTCCGCTGATTGCGAACGATCGGTCAGCTCGTCTCCGCAAAGAAGCGGTGTGATCAGTTTCGCACTCGTGTTGCCGAGGCTAAACTCGGCATGGTTCGTCCGGTCGCCTGTTCACACCTCGTCAACCACACCGTGATGCGTCTCTTCCCACCGGCCGCGCTCCTGCTGTTGCTGGCTGGATGTGCTCGTTCGTCCGGGCCGATCACGAGTCCTGAGCCGTCGATCGCGGTCGGCGCGGCTGGTGGCGCGCAAGCTGCGGCACCCGCTGGAGATAACCGGCCCGATTCGACGGCGATTCCGGTCGTGACGGATTCAGAAGTCGTTGCGCGTGCCGCGGCGATATTTGACGGAGTGCCGGCGGCGGACGCGACAGGAACGACAGGACCGATGGCTGCGGACGTCCGCCCGACATGGGATATCGATGTCCGCAGCTACGAGACGCACGATCAGGTCGAGCAATACGTGGGGCTCTTCACCGGTCGGCTGCGTCCTTACATGCAGCGCACGGTGAGTCGCGGTACCCGATTCGACGCGATCTTGCGGCGCAAGTTTCGCGACGCCGGGCTTCCGGAAGACATGACGTACCTGGCACTGATCGAGAGCAGCTACAGTCCGCATGCCTATTCGCGAGCGGCCGCGGTTGGCATGTGGCAGTTCATGGCACCCACCGCGCGCAGCGTGGGCATGCGAGTTGACTGGTGGGTCGACGAGCGTCGCGATCCGATGCGAGCAACTGAGGGTGCGATCGATTTCCTGACCGATCTGCACAACGCGTACGGCAGCTGGTATCTCGCGGCGGCCGCGTACAATGGCGGCCCGGGGAGGGTCTCGCGGGGGCTGCGCCGCTTCTCCGACGAGATGGATGGGTCCGAAGGCGAGGATCGTTTCTTCGCCCTCGCAGAGCAGAAGTACCTGCCGTCGGAGACGAAGGCATACGTACCAAAGCTGATTGCCGCGGCGATGGTCGCGAAGGATCCCTTGAGGTACGGGATACACGTGGACACGGTCCCGCCGTTTGCCTACGACTCCGTTGTCGTCAGCGGAGGGGTGTCGCTCGGTGCGGTGGCAAAGGCACTGGGTATTCCCGTTGCAACCATCCAGGACCTGAATCCACACTTTCTTCGCGGGGTGACTCCGCCGGGTGAAGAGAGCGATCTCAGGCTGCCTGTGGGAAGTGCCTCCGGTTTTGACGCGGCATTCAGCCAGCTCAGCTCCGCGGAGCGGCTGGGCTGGCGGGAAGAGCGCATCTCGAGTGCGCGAAGCGCATCATCGATTGCTGACGAGGCCGGGATCCCGGTGAAGTCGTTGCGTTGGGTGAACCCGAAGCTCTCGCTCGATCGGCGCGGCCGAGTGGCTGCCGGGACTTTGCTGCGCATTCCAACGCTGCTGACGGTGGCAGCTGCCCGCGACGTCCCCGATCCGTCAATCGCCCGCTTCACCAGTGCGAGCCGTGCGCCTTTGGTTGCGCAACGTATCCGCGTGCGTCGAGGCGAGTCGCTGGCCAGCGTCGCGAGGCGCGCGGGGGTCTCCGTGGCACACCTCAGGGCGCTGAATGGAATTCGCGGCGGTAGGCTTCGTGGAGGCCAGGTGCTGGTCGTCCGTCGCCCGTCGACCCGTGCCATGGTTGCCGCGAGGCGGGCTGCCAACGCGCGCGCAGCAGCGTCCGCAATGGAATCCGGACGGCGCTGCACCAGTCGCGTCGTACGTGTGAAGGGCAAGCGGCGAACGATGACGACCTGTTCGGCCACGCGACGACCGGCAGCGACGGTCCGGAGTCGGACAGCTCGCGAAGGGAAGGCTGCGGCACGGTCCGGGACGGCGGGCAGGTCGGCGCGGCCAGGTTCGACTCGTGCGCGAGCCGGCAGCAGCAGGGCTACTCTCAGGAAGGCAGTGCCGCGATCGGCCCGCCGGCGGGACACTGCGAGGAAGGCGAAGGGACGGAAACGGTAGTTTGTTCGCCGCCGCAGTCTGTGCCGCCTGGTGTTTGTGTGCGGCGACCGTGATCACGCCGGGCCAGGGAGCCCGCTCGAGTGGGGCAACACGCACGAAAGGGCGCACCTTGCAAGGGTGCGCCCTTTTTGTATTCGACGTGCTCCCGGCTTTCCCTGCAGCGCCGGCCCCCGGCAAACAAGGGGGGTCAGTACGACCGGCGCTCCCTCATTTCAGTCGATTGCGCCGGCGGTGACAGTTGGCTTCCGAATGCGGGCGGACCCGCTGTAGCCTCGCATCACCTTTCTGTCGTATCCGTTGGATGGATCGAGGCCGAGGGACAACTCGTTCTCGACGGCGAGCCCACCGCGGTTGTACGTGAGCAGCGCGAGCTTCACGTTACCCCGACGCTCGTCGATCAGATCACGCAAGTAGTGGAACCCGATCCGAAGATTTGTCTCCCGATCATACAGCTTCGCCTTGGTGATCTTCCGGTCGTAGAATCGGGCCGTCGGGAGCATGATCTGGGTCAGACCGGCCGCGCCGACATGGCTGGTCGCGTGCTCCTTGAACTGGCTTTCGACGTTGACGAGCCGGAAGGCAAGCTCCGGATCGATTCCAGCTTCGACGGCGGCGTCATGAATGGCGCGGGCCAGCTCGGTGTCGACCATCCACCGATGTGCCAGACTGAAGATACGATTCCAGCGCTGCAGCCGCTGTGTGGCACGGCGTGCAGTCAGGACAGCCTCGGCGCGGTCAGCGTCGCTGGCCGTCCGGGTGTTAGCGGCGAAGGTCGCCAGCGGACGCGCGACGTCAGCGTGAGCCTCCAGCACAACGGGACGACGGCCCGCTGCCAAGGCAAGCACGATCGCTCCACTACCAATGATCCAGCGGCGGACCCGGCGGCGAAGCCGCTCGGTGTCGCCGCGATGTACGTACGTTCCCCTCAAGTTGTTCATTCCAGCTACCCTCGCGTCAGGGGCGCGCCATGCCAGGTGGCCGGTATGGTCCGGACATCCCGGCGCGTCAGCGCCAGTGGCGCGAAACACCCCGCCATGTTCGGGCGGAACGCATCGCAAGACAGAGGAAACGACGACACGCCTTACGGCGCGTTCTCGCCTCCCGGTGGCGAACGGCGCCAGGAACCCGAGCGCCCTCCGTCCTTCAACTCCACCCGGATGTCGAGCAGGACCATGTCCCGATCGACCGCCTTGGCCATGTCGTACACCGTCAACAGCGCGACGGACACGGCGCACATCGCTTCCATCTCGACCCCGGTTGGGCCGTGCGTCCGTACTTGCGCCGACGCACGAATACCGGGGAGGGTCTCATCCATCACCAAGGCAATATCCGCACCACGTATTCCAAGCGGGTGACAGAGGGGAATCAGGTCCGAGGTTTTCTTCGCGGCCTGAATACCGGCAATCCTTGCCACCGTCAGGACGTCGCCCTTGGGAAGGGCCTGCCGCCTGATAAGATCAAAGGTAGCCGGTGTCATACGGATGGCTCCAGTCGCCACGGCCACCCGATCGGTGTCGGGTTTGACCGAAACGTCAACCATTCGGGCATTGCCTGCACTGTCAATATGGCTGAGTTCGTCTTGGCTCATGCGGAGACACCCAGGTTTCGAAGTTCACGCAAGAGCTCGGCAGTAATGAGACTCGGATTGACGTTGTGGCTGGTTCGCTCTCTGGCGGCCTCGACGGCATCGTGCGCTCTGGCGAGAGCGAACGCCTGCGTTGCGCCGGACTCAACGGCAGGCCTGAGTCGATCGTGCAGCAGCCCGTCGAGCGCATCAAGGGCGTCGGCAAAGCTTCCGCGGGCGCCGGCGTGCTTCTCTGACAGCACACTCGCGAACTGTTCGCTCACACCGCCCTTCAGCGCTTCAAGCCAGCGCGCCGCGTGCGTGCGTGCGGCCTCCTGCTCGCTGCCGTCGAGAAGCACACCGGGGGCACCTGCGGCATGCTCGAGCGCGGCTTCCGCGACCGGTCCCGTTCTCGTGCGGACGACGTCCAGCGAAGCCCAGTGCCTGAGCTCAACCTGGGTCAACGGCGAGACCCTGACCGAGACGACGCGAGACCGGATGGTTGGCAGCAGTGCTCCCGGCTCGCTGGTCGTGAGGATCAGCGTGGTGTCGGGCAGTGGTTCCTCCAGAAGTTTGAGCAGCGCATTGGCGGCTTGATCGCTGCCTTCCTGTGCAATCATCCGGTCGGCGTCGCCAAGGATCATGACCTTCCGCCGGCTCATCGCGGGTGCGCTGGAAGCAGCTCTGACGAGGGCACGGATCATCTCGACGAAGATGCCTTCGCTGCCACTTGTCGACCCCCAGAGCGCATCGCCCTGCGCTCGATCACGAGCGGCGTTGCGCATGTATGCCAGCGATTCCTCTGGAGAGGAATCCGAAATGTCCGCCCTGGCAACCGGGAAGAACCAGTAGAGATCCGGGTGGGTGAGCTCGGCGACGTAGCGGCAACCCTGACAGCGTTCGCATGGCGTATCCGGCGCATCACAGATCAGCGTCTGCGCGAGCCAGAGCGCCAGGCGTTGTTTGCCGACGCCGCGGCGACCGTGCAGCAGCAGGGAGCCGGGCATCGCCCCGCGCGCGACCGATGCGGCGAGTCGGCTCCGAAGTGCTTCATGGCCGACGATAGGTGAAAGAGGCATCCGGGAAAGGTGCGGGCGCGTGGAGTGGGGCGACAGGGAGCCTCCAACACTCGTCACGCACGCCACCCAGTTCAGCGCGGGCGCCGCGCCCCAGGGTCAGGTCGGGAGGAGCTTGGCGTACGCGTCGAGGACCGCGTCTCTCGCTGCCTCCGGCGTGGGACCAACGGCGGAAAGGTGCCCCATCTTGCGTCCTGGTTTTGCCACCTTCTTGCCGTACAGGTGGAGGCGGACACCGGGAACCTGCAGCGCACGTTTCCAGTCCGGCGCCTTGCCGTCTCCCGGCCAGAGATCCCCGAGGAGGTTCACGATTGCACCCGACGCCACCAGTGCCGTGCTGCCGAGCGGAAGGCCGCACACCGCGCGCACCTGCTGCTCGAACTGGCTGGTCTGACACGCACGTTCGGTCGCGTGGAAGGTGTTGTGCGGACGAGGCGCGAGTTCGTTCACCAGCAGCATGTCATCGGCGGCGACAAACAACTCGACCGCGAGCAGTCCGACAATGTGGAGTCGGGCGGCGATACTCGACGCGAGCGCAGTCGCCGCCTCCGCCGTGGCGTCACTCACCGGTGCCGGGGTCATCGCCCACGTGAGCACGCCGTTGTCGTGATGATTCCACGAAAGCGGAAAAGTGCGCACGTCACCGTTGGTGCCGCGAGCGACCATCACCGAGAGTTCGGCGGTGAGCTCGATCCACTGCTCGACGACGACGGTGCCCGACTCGGTGAGCAGCGCTGCGGCGGGGACATCGTGTCGTGACCGGATGCGGGCCTGGCCGCGCCCATCGTATCCACCACTGGTCGTCTTCGCGATGCTGCGTCCGAGCGCCTGGTAGGCCGCGTCGATTTCGGTGGGGGTTCGAGCAATCCGGAACGGCGCAACCGGAAATCCCTCCTGCTGCAGCCAATGTTTCTGCCTGCCACGATCCTGGATGATGTGAATGACCTCCGCCCCGGGATGGACAGGCGCATGCAGCGAGGCGGCGGCGATGCTCTCCGTCGAGACCTGTTCGATATCGAGGGTCAGGACATCACAGGTGCGCGCAAATGCGGTTGCAGCGCCGACGTCGTCGTATCGTGCGGTGACAAGGTGTGACGCCACGGCGGCTGCCGGGCAGTCGGGATCCGGATCCAGCACGTGGACGCCGTAACCCATCGATCGTGCCGCCATGGCGGCCATCCGGGCCAACTGCCCCCCGCCCAGGAAGCCGATCGTCCCGCCGGGCAGGATGGTCGTCATGTCAGGGGACGTGGGTCAGGATGATCGAGCACTTCCTGCGTGCGCGCTGCGCGCCAGGCAGCGAGTGCGGTGTGCAAGGCCGGGTCCGTCGTCGCGAGAATCTGCATGGCCAGCAGCGCGGCGTTCGCTGCTCCGGGCTGCCCGATGGCAACGGCGGCGACAGGGATACCCTTAGGCATCTGGACGATGGACAGCAGTGCGTCGATGCCAGCGAGTGCGGTCGCGGCCACCGGCACGCCAATGACCGGGACCAGCGTCTTCGCCGCCAGCATGCCGGGGAGGTGCGCGGCACCGCCTGCAGCGGCGATGATCACGCGCAGGCCACGCTGCTTCGCGCCCTCCGCGTAGGCGAACATCTGGTCGGGCGTCCGGTGCGCCGATACGACACGGACCTCATGCGGGACGCCGAACTCCTCGAGGAGGGCGACGGCAGGTGCAAGGACGTGATAATCGCTCTTGCTGCCCATCACGACGCCTACGAGCGGCGCTGTACTTTCGGAAGAAATTGTCACGGGGCAAATATGGCGTGTCAGGCGCGGCGCGCGCGGACCGGTCGAATAGCTTGCGGGAAACGGATAATGAGATAAGTTTCTTCTAATCTGATACGTAGCCACGGGAGTGCGGTTTGGAAGCGATTCTGAGTGTGCTGACGGGCGTCGGGGTGGCCGCGGCCTGTGGGTTTCGTGTGTTTGTTCCGCTGCTGGCACTCGGCCTGGCAGGACGAGCACAGGTCCTGCCGCTGAACGACAGCTTTGCCGTGCTGGCATCGCTGCCGGCACTGATAGCGCTGGGGACTGCGGCGGTGCTCGAAGTCGGCGCGTACTACGTGCCGTGGCTGGACAACGCACTTGATGTCGTGGCGGCGCCCGCGGCAGTGGTGGCCGGTGTGCTGGCGAGTGCGGCTGCCATCACGGACCTTCCGCCGGTCCTCGCATGGGGCATCGCGTTGATCGGGGGCGGCGGTGCCGCGGGGCTGCTGCACGGTGCAACGTCGTTGTTGCGACTCAAGAGCACCACGCTGACCGGTGGGGCTGGAAACGCGGTTGTATCGACCGGAGAACTGGGTGGTGCTGTCCTGACGTCCGCCCTTGCGTTGCTGGTGCCGGTTGCCTGCGCCGTGCTGCTTTTGCTGGTGCTCGTGTGGATGATCCGTCAATACTTACACAAATCAAGGAAGGTCGTGACATGATTGGACAGTATGTGGTTCGCACTTTTGTGCTGCTGGGTGCAGCGGCGGGCATTGCCGCTGCGCAGGATGCCACCAAGAAGCCGCCCTACGAGTTCGTGGCGGACTTCTCGCTCGCGGCGAGTCAGGGCAATCAGGAAGTGACGACGGTTTCGCTCGGCCAGCGCTACAGCTATGTGTTCCCGAACTGGAAGTTCTCGCAGACCGCGTCTGCGGTCCGGGGCACGGCAAACGGTACGAAGAATGCCGAGCTGTATCAGGGTGGTTTGCGGCTCGATCGCAACCTGACGAAGCCGTGGTCGCTGTACGTGACGACGACCGCACTTCGCAACACGCCCGCTGGTCTCACGAGTCAGTTCTCCGAGGGCATTGGCGTTGGCTTGCAGGTGCTCGACACCGACATCGACAAGTTTCAGCTGTCGGCAGGTGTGGGGTCGCTTCAGACCGCGTATGTCGGTTCAGCGCCGAATGCGAATGACTTCGTAGGCAACGTGGATGGGCTGTACAGGCACATGTTCTCGAAGGTGTCATACTTCGAGCAGACGGCGGGGTTTGTCCCGAACTTTTCCCGGACAACTGCCTGGCTCTTCAATTCGAAGACGTCGATCGTTGCGCCACTGTCGTCGAAGATCGGCATCAAGGTCGGCTATCAGGTGAACTACAACAACCTGCCACCGCTCAGGACGCCGAGCACGTTGGGCCGTTTCAAGAAGTTTGACGGGCTGCTGACGACGGGTGTGCAGTTCACGTACTGATTGACTGCCGCTGGATGCCCGCGGGGGCCGGTCGCGTGTGCGGCTGGCCCCCGCGTGGCTTCAGTGGTGCGGTCAGCTGTCGCGCGGCGTTGGTGGATAGAGCCGTCTGAACGACGCGTTGTCGGCCTCATAGAACCTGACCGCGCCAGGGGCACGCCACTTCGCGATCTGGATGATCTGGCCAGTGTGCATGCTGACGTGCTCCACCACCTGGAAGACGGCGCCGAAGATCGTGGTGTGCGAGCCCTGGATGACGCGCGGCTCATCGAGTCGATCGGGTGCGACGGCGGCGAGTACGCGGTCGATCTCGAGGAAGGTCGCCGTCAGTTGTGCGACCAGTGCCTCGCCCGTGGTGCCATCGGTCGCTGCGAACTCCGCATCACGGTTGCGCACGTTCGGTTGACCACCGATGCCACTGATGATCCATTGCCGCGCGTTGCCATCGAGGTGCAGGATCAGGTTGCCGACGCTGTTCGACCCGGCAACCGGCCGCCACCAGATGTCATCGTCGGACAGCGCCTGCGCCGAGAGCCGGATCTTCGGCAGGCACTCATCGAGCAGGAACTCGCGCGACGCTTCCAGAAACCGTGCCGACATGCATTCGCTCCGTGGTCAGATTCTCGCGGCAAGGATGGCTTCGCGCCGCCGGTCATCGTCAAATGCCCCCTCACTGCGTGAGATCACCAGTGTGGCGACCCCGTTCCCGATCAGGTTCGTGATCGCGCGCGCCTCGGACATGAACCGGTCCACGCCGAGCAGGAGTGCGATGCTCTCGACGGGAATGACCTTCATCGCGCTGAGCGTACTGGCGAGCACGATGAAGCCTGACCCCGTCACGCCGGCAGCGCCTTTCGACGTCACCATCAGCACGAGCAGGATGCTCAGCTGCTGACTGAGGCTGAGGTCGATCCGATTGACCTGGGCGAGAAAGATGGTCGCCATGGAGAGGTAGATCGACGTCCCGTCGAGATTGAATGAGTACCCGGCTGGAATGACGAGTCCGACGACCGTCTTGTCGCAGCCGTATCGCTCCATCTTCGCCAGCATGCGAGGAAGCGCAGCCTCACTCGAACTCGTGCCGAGCACGAGGAGGATCTCGTCGCCGATGTAGCGAAGGAACTCGAGCAGGCGGAACCCGTAGGCGCGGCAGATCAGTCCGAGCACCACGAAGATGAAGATCGCCATCGTCAGGTAGACGTCGAGCATGAGGCGACCGAGTGGCAGCAACGTGCGCAGGCCAAACGACCCGATCGTGAACGCCATGGCGCCGAACGCACCAATCGGCGCGACCTTCATGACGAGCGCGACGATGCGGAAGAACACGTGCGAAATCCGATCGAGCACATCGACGAGTGGCTTGGCGGTACTCCCCAGCGACGCGAGCGAGACCCCGAACAGGACCGCGAAGAACACGATCTGGAGAATCTCGCCCCTGGCGAACGCATCGACGATGCTGGACGGAACGATGTTGGTGATGAAGTCCACGAACTTCATCCCGTCGCCGGCCTTGGTGTACTGCGAGATATCACCGGTTGCGAGCGCGGAGACGTCAACCCCATCGCCCGGGCGTGTCACGTTGACGACGATGAGGCCGATGGCGAGTGCAATCGTGCTGACAATCTCGAAGTAGATGAAGGCCTTGCCGCCGACCTTCCCGACCTTCTTCAGGTCCACCATGTTGGCAATGCCGAGCACGATGGTGAGGAAGATGATCGGCCCGATGACCATTCGTACGAGCTTGACGAAGGTCTCGCCAAGGGGTCGCATGGCCTTGCCGACGTCTGGCGCGAGGGCGCCGAGCAGGATGCCGAGCGCGATTGCCGTCAGCACCTGCACCGTGAGGTTGGACGCCAGTCGCTTCACACGGTCCTCGTCAGAAGCTTGACGGCGGCAGCACACCCGTCTGCGCGAAGGCTACGACTGCGGCCCAGTACCTGGCGTCGGGTCGGACGTGACCATCCTCGTGCCGATAGCCATGCACGATCACGAACGATTTCGGATCATTCGCGGCCTTGAACACTCGTCGCGGCATGCCGATCGGGAAGAGCTGATCGGCATCACTGTGCACAATCAGCACAGGCGCATGCACATTGCTGATGCGATCGACGGTGTTCCAGAGGTCCGGGAGCACCGGAGCGGCCCAACGCGGAACGGTGCCGAATGCCACCGCCGCCTCGCGTGCCGACGAGTACGACGCCACCAGTGCGAGCCCCTGCGCCTCGGGGACCAGCATTGGGAACTCGTCGACCAGAAAACCCGAGCCAAGAGAATACGCGAGCGCTATCCGGCGCTCGGCAAACGGAAACTGTATGGCCGCATCACGCCATGCCTGCCGCACATCCTCGGCGATGACGACCGCCTTCCGCTCACCGCCGCTGTTCCCGAATCCGGAGTAGTCGAAGACATAGCTCGAGATGCCTGCCTTGTAGAGCAGTGCCTGCACGTCGGCCCAGTACGAGACGGACTCCGCAGATCCGTGAAAGAGCACGATGACTGGCGCGCGATCGCTGAACTTGGTCCGCACGCCATCCAGCTGATACGAGCCCCGCGGGACTTTGACCCGTTCAAACGGCACCCCGTAGGTGGCCGGCGTTTCCGGCCCAACGGGCATCGAGATCAGCCCATTGGACTCCACCATCCGATACGCGATGCGCCGCGCCGCGAATGGCAGCGCTGCGAGCAGCACGAGTGGGACGAGCAGCCACGTGAGGCGTCGCGAAGTCACGCCGCGGCACCGACGGCAACGCGATGGCGACCGGCGCGCGTAGCGGCCTGCGGGGAAACGACGAGTTCGGACGAGCGAGTTCGACAGCGAGTCATCTTGCGGATCAGGAGACGCGCGCGCGCCGGGTGGCATGACTCCGACGTATACCAATCTGTGACGGAGTCTGCCATACCGGCAACTGCGCGAGGCCCTTTGCTTGAGTCGCCGTGCCCGGGAGGGTATGGTGCGATCATCGCAGGTCGCGCGCGTCGCGACGGATCAACGCTCACGCTGGATGGGCCCGGATGCAGTCCGGTGTGGCTGGGCCTGGGGAAATGGGTGCATTCTGGACCACCCGCTCGCCGCGCGGCGGGCACCACTGCGCCGGCCGCGATTGCCACCGTGGCCTCGTGCCGGCTGCGGCCGCGCGTCGCCCGCTGGGCGCGCCATCACGCGCTGACTTCGTTGTTGCGGCAGTGGGACGTCATTCCACGCGGGAACTGATCCCCTGCGGAGAGCGACGAGAATCTGCCGCGTAGCCATTCGCCGAGGAGGCTGAGATGGAGTGGAGGGTAATTGCACCGCCGCGGGATGCTTCGCCTCCGTTCCTTCCGGACCTCGCCGGGCGTGACTGGCTGGGGGCGGCGCGGCGCGGTCGTCGGTTGTCACGATGAGCGCACCGCGACGCGTGGTCCAGTTCTGGGCGGCTGACGTCCCGAGTGAGACAGCGAAAATGCTGTCATCGCTGATGCAGCGCTTTGTCCGGGCAGCAGGGCACTGTCGAATGGTGCTGGCGGGCGGGAGGACACCTGCCGCGATCTATCGCATGCTTGCAGAAGCGCAGGACGTGCCGTGGGCCAAAGTGGAGATCTTTTTCGGCGACGAGCGGTGCGTGCCCCCGACCGATGGTGACAGCAACTTCAGGATGGTTGACGCCTCGCTGCTGTCACTGGTCCCGGTCCCGCCCGATCAGGTGCACCGTCTTCGTGGTGAAATCGCTTCGCGTGCTGCTGCCGCGGAATACGATGCGCTGATTGACGCGCTTCCGGCGATGAAGTTCGACATCGTGCTGGCAGGCGTCGGTGCGGATGGCCACACGGCATCACTCTTCCCTGGCGATCCATCGGTGCGCATCGCAACCTCCTGGGCAATGGCATCCACTGCACCCGCACCGTTCGTCGTCGCGGAGCGTGTCGGGATGACCCTGCGCGCGCTGAACGCGACACGTGTGATGATCGTGCTCTGCACCGGGGCGGAAAAGCTGCCGGTGCGCACGCGCATCCTGTCGGGGGCATCCGATGCTCGCGACTTGCCGGCCGCGATGCTCTCGGGGCACGAACAAACGCTGTGGATCGTGGACCCGGCCTGACCGCTACTCGTCGAGCGCGAGCAGGGCAAAGGTGGCGAGCCAGTGTTCTCCCGCGTAGTCGCCCGCCACGTGGTCGAGGCTCGAGGCGAGGTGCCGTGTGCCGGCGTCCTGCGCAATCCGCAGCCTGGGGTCATCGATCGACATCGTTGCCGCGAGATGTCGCCAGCACCACGCACGACTGAGATTCAGTCCGTCGAGGTGAGCGATCTTTCCGTCACTCCGATCGCTGACGATTGCCGGCGTGAAGAGCGATGCGGGCCGCTGCGCTGCCAGGTGTGGGAGAAACGTCGACAGCCATGACGCGAAGACGGCCGGCGGCAGGATGCGTCGCATGCACTCCGCCTCCATCAGTGCGGGCGAGAGGAAGTCGTCGCTCCCGGGTTCCCACGCCTGAACGTCAGCGTCGTTGCCGTACCATCGGAGCGCGGCGTCCTGCAGTGCGCGCGTGAGCGCGTCATCGCCCGCGATGTCGGCCCAGCGAAGGCTCAGCGAAATGGCAAACGCGCTGTTGAAATGGGTGCCGACACGGATGGGGTAGTTCGCCTTGGGCAGAAACTCGAGCCAGCGCGCCGTCATCATGTCGGCGAGTGGCCGGAGCGCGCGCGACCAGCGCTGCCCATCGGCCAACGTGTGTTGCGCGAGTTCGGCGGCCAGCATGTGGGCCCAGGCCCAGCCGTACGGGCGCTCGAAGGTGGCACGGTGTGATGGCGCAAAGTACGCGACTTCAGCGGCGACGTTTGCGTCCGTCAGATGGCTGTCGAAGAGCGCCCGGATTGCTGGTGCCTGAGCGATCGTCGGCACCCGGCGCAGGAGTCGCGCGAGCAGCCAGTACGCATGGACGCACGAATGCCAATCGTAACTGCCGTAGAACACGGGGTGCAGCTCTCGCGGCGAGCGGAGATCCTCGGGACCGGTGAGAATGTGTTCGAGCTTGTTGGGGAACTCGCGCGTGGCGTGCGAGAGGGCGAGCGTTGCGAATGTCGACGCGATGGCGGGGGTGAGCGCAGGGAGCATCGGTGTTTCAGTGCGGAAGAGCGAAGATGTACATCAGCAACGTGTTCACCACGAGTAACGCCAGCGCCGTCGGAATCTGGACCCGGATCACCGCGTACCGGTCCGGCAGCTCGAGCAGCGCCACCGGCACCAGGTTGAAGTTCGCGGCCATGGGTGTCATCAGTGTCCCGCAAAACCCGGACAGCATTCCGATCGCCGCGACGATCGTCGGATCGCCGTGCAATTGCCTGACAAGAATCGGCAGTGCGATGCCAAGCGTCATGACAGGAAACGCAGCGAACGCATTGCCCATGAGCATCGTGAGCAGCGCCATGCCAACGGTGTACGCGGCGACCGAGAGGAGCGGCGCGCCACCCGGAATCCAGCTCGCCGCGAGGCTCGAGACGACCGTGCCGACGCCCGCCGCCGCGAACACCGCGCCGAGTGCCGCGAGCAGCTGTGGCAGCATCGCCGCCCAGCCGACCGAGTCCAGCAGGCGCCGGGCTTCGGCCAGCGGCGCACGAAGCGGTGGACGGAGCATGACCACTGCCAGTGACAGTGCAGCCAGCGTCGCGATCCCGAGAGAAACCAGCGTGACCTGCTTTGGATCGACGAGTGGTGCGCCGTTGACACTGAGCTTGCCGATCGTCGCGTTGGCAAGCAGCGTCAGCACCGGAACTGCCAGCGCGGGAATGAAGAGCTTGTTCCCCCACGTTGCGGCGCTCGCGATCCGCTCCGCCGACGTGCTGCCTTCACGGCTTCCGGCTTTCACACCGCGGACGGTGGCCACGCCGACCATCGCCAGAATCAGGACGCCATTCGCCAGATCCGGGAGATAGGTGCCGAAGAGAAACGAGACGGCCCAGAGGCCCCAGAATGCGGCGTTCGCATATCGGTTCGGATTGTCACGATCGACCAGGTTGATCACCGCGGCTGACGCCGTGAGGAGGCCCATGAGCCGGTAGAGAAACTCG
Organism: Gemmatimonadaceae bacterium; assembly: GCA_031373905.1. Classification (GTDB taxonomy): domain Bacteria; phylum Gemmatimonadota; class Gemmatimonadetes; order Gemmatimonadales; family Gemmatimonadaceae; genus JACMLX01. Next base: position 25,775 of record JANMNM010000134.1, read on the forward strand.
ACGCCGATCACGCTGTCCGTCCCTTGCGGCGCGACAGTCGGCGATCGAGAAGCAACAGTCGGATACCATGAATGATGAAGGCGGCAATCGCAGTCGGGATTGCCCACGTCGCCAGCTCAGTGGGCAGGACGCGCACGCCCGCCTGCTCCATCACGCCCTTGATCAGCAGGATGGATCCGATCGCGATGAAGATGTCCTCGCCGAAGAAGACGCCGATGTTGTCCACCGCTGCCGCGTGTGCCTTGATCGTGTTGCGGGTGCCGTCATCGAGTGCGCCGCCATCGCGTTCGGCTGCGCCTTCCGCCATCGGCGCAATGAGCGGACGCACCATTTGCGGGTGGCCGCCGAGTGACACGAGGCCAAGCGCGGCGGTGGCCTGACGCAGTGCGAGGTACGCAAGCAGCACACGACCCGCGGTGGCGTTCTGCATGCGCAGCACCACCTCGCGTGCGCGTTCCTTGAGGCCCGCACGCTCCAGCAGGCCGATGATGGGAAGCACCAGCCAGACGATCGCCACGTAGCGGCTTTCCGTGAACGCGTGCCCAAGCGTCGCAAGTGTCTTCTGCGCCCCGAGTCCGCCTGCCAGGCCGGTGACGAGTCCGGCCACCGTCACGACCAGCAGCGGATTGACGCGCAAGGCGAATCCCAGCACCACCACGAGCAAACCACTGAGCACAAGCATGATGGCGGGGTCAGGTGTGAACGGGCGCTGCGATGTGGATGCCTGCGGCGCGCAGTCCCGCGTGCAGTCGCCCGGCGATCTGCGCCGCGTCGGGACCATCACCGTGGATGCAGATCGAGTCGGCGACCACGGTGACCGCCGTGCCATCGATGGCCGCGACCGTCCCGGTGGTCACCATTGTCACGGCGCGCTCGACGGCGGTTGCGACGTGAGGGACGAGTGCATCGCGGCGCGATCGCGACACGAGCGTGCCGTCCGGCATGTACGTCCGGTCGGCGAAGACTTCACTGACCGTGCGCAGGCCGTTTGCGTTTCCCGACGCAATCAGTGCCGAGCCCGAGAGACCGAACAACGCAAGTGCGGGGTTCACATCACGGACCGCACGAGCAATGGCGTCCGCGAGCTCAGGCCGTGCTGCGGCCATGTTGTAGAGCGCCCCATGCGGCTTGACATGCGCAACCCGCGCGCCTGCGACGGTGGCGATGGCGACCAGTGCCCCGATCTGATACGTGACCATGTCGTAGACGTCTGATGCCGTGACACTAAGTTCACGGCGCCCAAAGCCGACGAGGTCCGGCAACCCGGGGTGTGCACCAATCGCAACGTCGTGGGCCAGCGCAGCGAGCACGGTGCGGCGCATGACCGACGGATCGCCGGCGTGGAAACCGCAGGCGATGTTCACTGACGAGATAAACGGCAGCACGTCGTTGTCGCTGCCGAGCGTCCATGCACCGAAGCTCTCGCCCATGTCGCAGTTCAAGTCGACGAGGATCACGAGAGTTCCTGCGCATAGCGCATGTAGAGCGCACGCCGCGCCGACGAGAGATCGCGCTCGCGCCTCCGGTACAGCTCATGTGCGGCGTCGAGGTCGGTGAGTTGAAAGCGGACCGCATCGCCGGGGCGCAGCTGCGCCAGCAGCGGCAGATCAACCGTGATCACGTCGCCGAGACGCGGGTAGCCTCCCGTCGTCTGCCGGTCGGACATGAGAACGATCGGCGCGCCGCCGGGCGGAAGCTGAATCGTGCCCGCCGTGACGCCGGAGGAGAGCATCTCGAGCTCGGAGGACAGCGCCAGCGTCTGGCCGGTGAGGCGGAAGCCCATGCGATCGGAGTCAGGGGCGAGACGAAACGTCGCATCGTGGAGGGCGTGGCGTGATGCCGCCGTGAGGCTCCGATGCTCCGGCCCCTCGATCATGCGCACGGTCGGGCTGGCGGTGTAGTCAGGGCGCAATGACCACCCCGCGCTGAAGTCTCCGATGACTCGGTTTTCTGCGTCGAGTCGCGCGGCGATCGCCCCGCCGAGCGGAGCGGGTTCGCCGATGGCGAGTCGGTCATCGCGCCGGAGTGCGCGGCCCTCGAAGCCGCCGAAGCCGGCGCGCAGCAGTGTCGAGCGTGCGTCGAGCACCGTCGGAACGTGTATGCCGCCAGCGATGGCGATGGTCGTCCGGCATCCGGTGTGAATCGCGAGCAAGGCGCCGGGCTTGACGAGGATGGGGCGCCACGCCGGCACTGCGGCTCCATCGAGCGAGGCCGTGACCTCTCGCCCGGCCAGTGCGACGAGGGCGGGCGCCTCGAACTGGACTGCCACCGCGCCAAAGGTGCATTCGAGTGTCGCATCGTGCTCCGCGTTGCCGACGCAGAGGTTGGCGATGCGATGTGCCACGGCATCCATCACGCCGCCGACCGGGACACCAAGGTGCTGCCAGCCCAGACGGCCGAGATCCTGCACCGTAGTGAGGATGCCTGCCTGCCGAATGACGATACTCATGTAGCGCGACCCGTCACCGACGCTCCAGCAGCTCGCGGAACTGACTCGTGCTGATGGCTGTGAAGCGAACGCGATCGCCTGCGCTCAGCAGCGACGGATAACTCCGCCGTGCGTCGAAGAGCCGCAGCGGTGTGCGTCCGATCAGATGCCAGCCGCCGGGCGAGGCGAATGGATACACGCCCGTGCTGCTGCCACCGATGCCGACGCTGCCGGCGGGGACGGCTGTACGCGGTTCTGCGCGCCGTGGCGTGTGCAATGCGGCATCCAGGCCGTGCAGGTAGGGAAACCCAGGAAGGAAGCCAATCATCGCGACGGAGTAGTCTGCCGCTGTGTGCGCCGCGATGATTGCGTCGGGCGTGGACTGGTGCACCGCGGCCACATACTCGAGATCAGGTCCTGACTCGCCTCCGTACACGACCGGGATCACGATCGGTGCGCGCACCGGTGCGGCGACCACACGGAGGGACAACAGCGACGTGATGAGATAGTCGCACAGCGTGCGAAATGTCGTCTGCGCCGGATCGTAATGCACGGTCAGCGTGCGGATGGCAGGAACCAGCGCGGTCACCCCGGCCGGTGCATCCGCCACGATTCGTTCGGCGAGGCAGCGGATGCGGTCCTGCGACGAATCGCCCCCGGCGTCCGGGACGTCGACGGTCAGTGCGCAATCGCCAAGGGGGACTACTGAGCTGTTCCACACGATCGGGAAAACTATGCGCTCGCGTTGCAGGGCGCGCCCGCGGGTTCGGCGTGCCGTGCGGGTCTGCGCACTCGAGCACGTCTCGGCCGCGTGCTTGGCTGATGCGCTAGATTTGCGTCACACGCGCCGCGACGCCGCCGGCGAGGCGCCGCCGCGCTGATCCCACCTCGCCTCACCGGACATGCACTCCCTCGTTGACGATCTGCTCCAGTTGCTCGACCTCGAACCGCTCGAGGTGAACATCTATCGTGGTCAGAATCGCGACATCGGGACTGGGCGCGTCTTTGGTGGCCAGGTGTTCGCGCAGGCGCTGGTCGCCGCACGCAGGACGGTGGATGGTGCACGGGAGGCGCATTCGGTGCACGGGTACTTCATCCTGCCGGGAGACCTGAAGGCTCCGATCGTGTATTTCGTGGATCAGTTGCGCGATGGATCGAGTTTCACCACGCGTCGGGTCACGGCAATCCAGCACGGCAAGGCGATTTTCAACCTGTCGGCATCGTTTCACGTCGCCGAAGGCGGTGTCGAGCACCAGGAGCCCATGCCCGCGGTGCCAGTGCCGGACAAGCTCGACAGCGAGCTCGATCTGATCCGAGAGATGGCGTCCCGCATTCCGGAGGCACTGCGACCGGTGCTCACGCAGGAGCGGCCGATCGACTTCCGGCCGGTGGATCCGCTGGACCCATTCGATCCGCGACCGCGCCCACCGGTTCGACACGTCTGGTTCCGTTCACTGGGGGCGCTGCCGGATGAGCCGATCCTGCATCAGGCCGTCCTCGCCTATGCGTCCGACCACGGCCTGCTGGGCACCGCGCTGCAGCCGCATGGGCTGTCGTTTCGGACACCGGGCATGCAGCTCGCGTCGCTCGACCACTCGCTGTGGCTGCACCGGTCTTTCCGCGTGGATGAGTGGCTGCTGTACTCGATGGACAGTCCGGTGACCGC
>JANMNM010000261.1:0-40037 GCA_031373905.1 Gemmatimonadaceae bacterium
GGAACACCGGCAAGGGCAGCCAGGCGAACATGCCACTGAGGTATTCCACCGCGAAGCCGGCACGATCAATCGCTCTGCGGAGCGTGGAAGGGCTATAGCGTCGGAAGTGCCCAGCCGCAGTGTCGTCCGCCGACCAGAGGAGCTGGAAGGCAGGCACCGCGAGGTAGAGTCGGCCATCAGGGTCCAGATGCCGGCGGAGGTCTCGAAGAAACGCCACGTCATCCTCGATGTGCTCGAGGACATCGAAGATCCCGATGCCGCCAATGCTGTGCTCGGCAAAGCCAGCGCGCTCGAGCGTCGCACAGATGACAGGCCTCACGCCACGCTTCCACGCATGCTGAGCACCGGCCCATCCCGGCTCAACGAGCGCAACATCGAATCCGGCCTCGGTCAGCCCCTGTGCCACGAATCCGTTGCCACCCCCGACATCGACGAACAAGCCTGCGGGTGGCAGTCGACGGACCACGGCGGAGATGCACGCGTTGCGGTGTCTGAACCAGAACGACCCATCCTCGATGCGGAAGCATGCGTCGTTGCCTGCCTCCGGATACGAGAAGGCCTCATGCTGACCGGAAACCCACAGTCCAGAAGCACGCTCCTCGAGTGCTGCACCTGCCTGCGGCGTCCAGACTCCACGTAAGCTCGGATGGAGTGTCGCGCGTCCGAGCTTACTCACTCTTCTTCCCATCGTTCGTGAGATTCCGCACGCCGGCGAGCGAAGCGGGTGCAAGCAGAACCAGGATCGCCATCTGCGCGCGAAACTCCGCGAGATTCGATCGCAGGGCAAGGGGCACCAACAACGCGGCACCAAGAAGCACACCCGCCTGCGACCACGCATCGCAGCGCCGAAAACCGATGGCTGCCGTGGCGATCGGGATGACGAAGCCAAGCAATGGCGGGTACGCGAGATGCATCGCACGCAGATCGTGGATGTTGATGCTCAACTGACTGAGAATCGGGGCCGGTGCGCTGCCGCCCGGCAAGAGCAGATTCAGGGCGACGTACGTGCCGAATCCAAGCGCAAGCATGGCGGCTGACTCTCTCAGTGCCAGGGCGGAGATGCGGCGATCGCGCAGGACGTTGTGGATTCCATACACGGCAGGCAGCAGCATGATGTCGTACTTCACTGCCACAGCCAGCGGCAGCAGCGCCGCGGCAAGAAGCACACGACCGCGATGCAACAGGCCGAGCAGCAGTATCCACAGGAACAGGCTCAGTCGATCCCACGGATGGAAGTAGAAGAGCTGGTAGGTGAGGGGCAGTACGGTGCCGACGAAGGCGACGCCAAGAAGGGCATACGGCTCAGGCTGAAACCGACGGAGGTAGCCACGCAGCAGACAGAGCGCACCGAACAACGCCACGGTGTCCAGCAGCAGATACGATCGTGAGATCGAGAGATGCAGCAGGCGATGCATCGCCTCGGCGACGTACACCGCACCCACCCTGACATTCACGCCATTCAACCCCAGCGCGCCCCAACCGTTCGCGGGTGCGGTGTTGGTCAGGATCATGTCATGCACCGCCTCTATCTTCGTCACCCGCTCCGCGGCGTAGATCGTCGAGCGTCCGATCCAGAGCTGCATGGTCAGCGTGAGCGAGCCGATCCACAGGATGTTGAGTGCGCGCGACACAAACCTACGTCGAGCATCAGGTGCGTCTCTGTCCGTCATCGCGCGCCGTGGACCGAGAGCAGCCCATGGGTCACCGCCGCGCGAACCGTCGCACGCACCGCCTCCGTCACCGCCTGGATGATTTCATCCATGTGGACCTCGATTCCAGGCCAGAGAGGCAGTCGTACGAGCTGCGCCCCTGCGGCATCCGTTACCGGGAGCGTGCCGAACGTCCGGCCAAACCGGAGGCCAGCGGGTGCAGAGTGCAATGGCACGTAGTGAAACACCGCCGCAACACCCGCCGTCCGCAGCGTCTCGATGAACGCGGTGCGCGTCGCGAGGTCCGGAAGCAGCAGGTAGTACATGTGTCCATTGTGGCCACACACGTCGGGAACGATGGGTCGTCGCAGCAGCCCGGCCGATTCGAGCGGTGCGAACGCAGCGTGGTACGCCCGCCAGACGGCAATCCGCCGCGCATTGATCTGTGCCACCTGCTCAAGCTGAGCGCACAGGAAGGCCGCGATGATCTCGCTCGGCAGGTACGACGAGCCCACATCGACCCAAGTGTACTTGTCCACCTGCCCACGGAAGAACGCGCTCCGGTTCGTCCCCTTCTCCCGGATGATTTCCGCGCGCTGGACCAGCACATCGCTGTTCACGAGAAGCGCGCCGCCCTCCCCCGAGATCACGTTCTTGGTCTCGTGAAAACTCAGCGTGCCCAGCTCGCCGATGGCGCCGAGCGCCCGTCCCTTGTATGTGGAACCCATGCCCTGTGCGGCATCCTCGATCACCAGCAGACCGTGGCGCTCAGCAATCGTCGTCAGCGCGTCCATCTCACACGCCACGCCCGCATAGTGCACTGGGACGAGTGCGCGGGTCCGCGACGTGATCGCTCCCTCGACGAGACGTTCATCGAGATTGAGCGTGTCCGGGCGGACATCCACGAACACCGGCGTCGCACCACGCAGCACGAACGCGTTCGCCGTGGAGACGAATGTGAACGACGGCATGATGACTTCGTCACCCGGGCCCACACCCGAGAGCAATGCAGACATTTCCAGCGCAGCAGTGCACGAGTGTGTCAGAAGCGCGCGTGGACTGCCGGTGAGCTGTTCCAGCAGCGCGTGGCACCGTTTCGTGAAATGCCCGTCTCCCGCCAGATGCCCCGCCTCGAGCGCCTCCCGGATGTAGTTGAACTCCGGGCCTACGAGCACCGGCCTGTTGAACGGAATCATCGATCGGGTACCCAGAGGTGAAACGTCAGTCGGGACGAGCCGACGGTGAGTCCGCGACGGGTCACAGCGTGCAAGGCCGAACGATTCGTCAGTTGCGTTTCGTAGTGCAGCATCTGACGTGCACCGTCACGGCTGCACAGCAACGCGCCGGCATCGAGCATCGCCCCGAGGATCCCACGTCCACGGCACTCTGGCCTGACAGCGGTGAGCGGCACGTTCCACGCGTCCTGACCCTGCGGCGCGAGCGCAAGAAAACCTGCGATCGATTCGTCGCGTGACGATGCAACGAGCAGCGGTGCCTCGGCGGTGGCACCGCGCGCGAGCGCGGCTGCCCACCGACCGTACAGTTCATCGGCCAGTGGCCGCGGAAGTTCTGGATCGGTATGCCAGTGGGTTGTGGCGAGACGAAAGCTCTGCGTCGCCATGTCGGCAAGCGACTCCGCGTCGTCTGGGCCCGCCTGGCGCACGGTGAGGTTGGGGGCCAGCGGTAGTTGCATCACGGACGGCAGGAACGGCCCGGTGAGCGTGACGAGGATGTCACAGAGCCGGCCACCCACAGCCTCGACGGCGTGGATCGTCGCAACAGCTTCAGCGGGGACGCGCACGACGACGAGAGCCCCGCGGTGCGGCCTCGCGGCGCCCAGCGCACTCTCGAGCGCCGGGACCGAGTCGACCGACGCCGCATAGACTCTGGAACCGAATAATGCACTTTCGAGTGGTCGTTCAGACAGCGGCGACTCATTCACGGAACGTGCGCTCGCGGATGACATACAGCGGCCTGCCCTTCGCTTCCTCGAACACCCGTCCGACATACAGTCCAAGGATGCCCATGAAACCGAGCGTGATCCCGCTCAGGAAGTAGATGGAAACCATCAGGCTTGCCCATCCGCTGACGGCGATACCCACGACAAGCGCGCGGATGAGGACGAAGACGCCGCCGCACAACGCCAGCAGCGCCATTGCGAAGCCAATTCGAATCGCGATCCGCAGCGGCTTGTCTGAATGCGCGACGATGGTTCGAACCGCCAGGTCGAGCAGTTTGCCCCAGGTATAGGTCGTCGTGCCCGCAAATCGTGGGTCATGCTGCACTTCGATGCTCGACACGCGGTATCCGAGCCAGGTCACCAAGCCACCGAAAAAACGGAGTTGTTCCGTGAAGCCACGATACGCGTCGGCAACCTGCCGGGAAATCATGCGGAAGTTCCCGACCGCGCCGTCGTACGGCAGGTCCGTCAGGTAGCGGAAGAGTGCGTAGAAGGCCCGAGACGTCAAGTTCTTGAGCCAGCCACCACGACGGACCGCTCGGCGAGCCAGCACGATGTCGAAACCCGCCTGCGCCTCCCGATACAAACGCGGAATCTCCTCCGGTCTGTCCTGCAGATCGCAATCCATCACCACCACCCAGTCACCGCGCGCGAGATCGATGCCCGCAGTGATGCCATAGTGCTGGCCGAAGTTCCTCGAGAACTGGATCCCGCGCACACGGGGATCCTCTGCCGCAATTCGCTTGATGCGCTGCCACGAGTCGTCCGGGCCACAATCCTCGACGAGAATGATCTCGAAGTCTGCAACGATCGGCTCGAGCGCCTGAATCAGCCTCCGATGGAGCTCATCAAGACACTCAGCACCGTGGTAGACCGGAATGACCACGGAAATCCCCGGCGTCGATCCTGACATCATTCCCAGTGGCACGACAGCGGGCATGCAGGCTCCAGAGTCTTTCGGCGACGAGTTGCCGACACCGGTTCCCATTTCGGAGGGCCGACCTTCGGTTCGAACGTCGCTCTCGCACGTCGCACAAACCACCCCCGCAGACGCACCGGTGAGCGCAATTTCCGCGCCTGCGATGGAGCCATGGTGACACTCCACGGATATCTGCTGTCACGGCGCGACGCGCGCCGGAACAGTGACGCCCAATCATACCACCCCTGAGAACGCTCTCGACCGCGCTCGCACGGAACGTCCGGGAACAGTGTAATGACGTAACGGAGAAGATGCCGCAGTACTGTGAGGCGACGAATCGATGCGCAATGCCGGGATTCCCGTGTCGGACTTATTGCAGGCGACCGCAACAGCGGTCTGCTGGACGCTGGACTCCGCAACTCCTCGCGAGTGCAGCAGGTCGCGGTCAACGATCGGCATGCCACGCTCCTCCGGCTCGACGGGTCACATCGCGTATCGTTCGTCAAAGGGTTGATTTCGCGCCGTACCGCTGGCTTCACCGTCGCGTGGTCCGCGTCCCACCGGAAGGCGGCCGAAATGTCTGCGCTGCGCAGTGGCTCCTGGCGCAGGTGCCAGGGCGACGCAGGCGCGACGTTGTCGCATCCCGTGTGCGCACGATGCGCGGGCAGCTGCCCCGCTCGACGCTCTCGATGGTCGAACCGGCCAGCACGTCTCTCGTGCCATATGAGTCCCTGCGGCCAACCGCCCGAGCCACGCAGGCAGACCGCTGCACGACCGGACACGGACGTCTCGAGCACGAAAGTTCGCGCGTGCGATTGTCGCGACACTCTGCACGCGGCATCTTCATCGATCGCGTGACTCCTGCCGCCCCTGACAAGTCAGTGGGCACGGGTCAGCAGGTCCGTGAACGCACGCCGGGCAAGGGCTCCCCTCCCGCCGCCAATTCTCCAGCAGCCGATTCGACTATGTGCGGGATTGCAGGTTTCCTCGGCGCGCCTGGCGCCGGCACGGCGCCCGCGGTGGCCGTGAAGGCAATGACAGATGCGATCGCGCATCGCGGACCGGACGCAGATGGGGCCTGGTGTGACTCCGAGGTAGGCATCGCGCTCGGGCACCGCCGCCTGTCGATCCTCGATCTGTCACCCTTGGGGGCGCAGCCGATGGCGTCTGCCAGCGGCCGGTACGTCATCGCGTTCAACGGAGAGGCATACAACTATGCCCCCATCCGTGCCGAGCTCGAGGGCATGGGACACCTGTTCCGCGGGCACAGCGATACGGAAGTGTTGCTGGCGGCCTTCGAACGCTGGGGCATCGAAGGCAGCATCCCGCGTTTCGCCGGCATGTTCGCGATCGCAATCTGGGACCGCGAGACCCGCTCGCTCTGGCTCGTGCGTGACCGGCTCGGAGAGAAACCGCTGTTCTACGGAAAGATCGGGAATACGTGGGTGTTCGGCTCCGAAATGAAGGCACTTCGGGCGTACCCCGGCTGGCACGCGACGGTGAGCGCACCCGCGGTGTCGCAGTTCCTTCGCCACGGCTACATCCAGGCACCGTCCTCGATCTATACGGAAATCGCGAAAGTCAGGCCGGGAACACTGATCGAGATCCGATCGGGTCACGCCCCGCGCGAGCTCGCATACTGGTCAGCCGAGCAGGCAGCCCTCGCGGGCCTCGCGGATCCACTGACGGGCGACGCGGAAGAAATCGCCACCGCGCTCGATGCGGTGCTGCGACCGATCGTGCGCGATGAGATGGTCGCGGATGTCCCGCTTGGCGCTTTCCTCTCAGGTGGAATTGACTCGTCCCTGATCGTCGCGCTGATGCAGGCCCAGTCGTCCCGGCCGGTGCGGACATTCACCATCGGCTTTGACGATCCGCGGTACAACGAGGCGGGATTTGCCAAGGAGGTCGCGACGCACCTTGGTACGGAGCACACGGAGCTGATGGTCAGCGGCGATGACGCGCTGGAATACGTGCCCGATCTCCCCACGCTGTACGACGAGCCGATGGCTGACTCATCGCAGCTTCCGACGTTGCTCGTGTCACGGATGACGAGGAAACACGTCACCGTTGCGCTCTCGGGGGATGGCGGTGACGAACTGTTTGGCGGGTACCAGTGGCATCGCGAGCGCGGCACCGCGGACCGCCTGGCACACCGCGCTCCAGCACCGGTTCGGAGCATGATCAGCTCCCTGCTGAAACAGATTCCGGATCCGCCGCCTGACATGATCGTGCGGATGATCACGGACGGGAACCGCGCCATCGGAGACAGGCCGGCCAACGCGCTGTCACGACTGGGTGCCATGCTGGCCACCACCAGTGAGCAATCCAAGTTTCTGTCGGCCCTCGCGCAGAGTGAGCGCCCGGCAGACTTGTTGCGGGCGGAACACCGTGCCGCCGCAGGGACCGGTCGGCTGAAGGGGCCGTGGTTGGGTGATGACATGCCGTTCCTGTCACGCATGCTCTTCGACTCCGTCAGCTACATGCCGGATGACATTCTCGTCAAGGTTGATCGCGCGGCGATGGCAGTCAGCCTCGAGACACGCGCACCACTCCTTGACCATCGGGTGTTTGAATTCGCCTGGCGCGTCCCGTATGCCAGCAAGGTCAACAACGGCGCTGGCAAGCAGCCCCTGCGCAACCTGTTGTATCGTAGCGTACCGCGCGAAATGGTCGAGCGTCCGAAGCGCGGGTTTGCCGTTCCTCTCGCCAGCTGGCTGCGCGGGCCGCTTCGGCCCTGGGCAGAAGATCTGCTCTCGGCAGCCGAGATTTCGCGCGGCGGCCTGCTCGACATTGATCGCGTGCGTCGCTTGTGGACCCAACACATGAGCGGACTCGCGAACCACGGTGACCGGCTGTGGTCGGTCTTGTCTCTGCTGGCGTTCCTTCGCGCCGAGCGCGCGTGATCGAATCACGGCGCTGACGGTGTGGTGCACTGGCGCAGGAAGTGGATCCCCCCGTGCTCAGCGAATCACGGTCAGGGACAGCGCGTGCCGACGGAGCTACACCGAACGCGGAGCGTGCAGGTTCTTCAGCACGGTGAGGAGAATGGCTGCCTGCGCCTCACGCGCGAAGCGCCCACCTGCATCGACCGGAACGATCGGCACACCGTGAACCCCGCGCTCGACGGATTCGCGGATGATGTTGCTGATTGCGGTCTCATCGTCCATCGCCGCAACCTGCGCACTCGTCCCTTCGAGAATCGACGCGGTCGCGGACGTCGGGTCCGTGACCGCGAGCAGCGTCGCCGCGTTGCTGACGTACTCGAAGATCTTCGCCGGCACCTGCGTTGGTGTCGCACCCTGAAACGCCACGAGCATGGCAGCGGCGTCCATCAGCTCCGCGGCCTCGTCACGCGTTCCAAAGCCGCGCTCTTCAAAGCATCCTGCCAATCCGAACTCTGCCGCCCACTCGGGTAGCGGACGCCCGTCGATCGCCGCGCGACGGCCCATGAAGACGATCTTGATTCGCTCGCCCATTGCACCGAGCATCGTTCGCGCCTTTGCCACCGCGCGAAGGAATGGTCGCGGGTCACGATCCAGGTACAGGGTGCCGGCGTGTACGATCAGGAATGGCTCGGTCGGCGACAGTACGCGAGGCGGCCGGGGGGTGCGGTCGCTTCCGTTCAGCACGACGTGAACACGACCAGCCAGCGACGGCGTCAGGCGAAGGAGCGCGCTGGCTGCCTGCGGTGTATTGGCGAGCACTGCGGCGCACGCACGGAACACCCGTGCGGCCGCGCGCTTCCCGGTCGGGCTGGCGATCAATGTGAACTGTTGGTGCGGATCGGCAGGATTCCCTATCCACGGGTCTCGCAGGTCAACGATGTGGGGTACACCCGCGCGGCGCGCAATGCTGGATGCCGCGACATGTGCGTCGTGCGGTGGACCGGACGAGATGACGAAGGAGGCAGGCTGTCGCTGAAGAAGCGTGACGCTGGCCGCGACCGCATCCGTGATCCAGGCACGATTTCTCGATGCGGCCACCGCGGCCGAGAACATCGCATGCGACGAGGCTCCCAGCGTGTTCGCAGTCTCGAGTCGTGACCTCACGACCATGCGGTCGGCGACATCGTGACCACCAGTCTTGTCCGCCGCTTTGCGCCTGCGGAGGAAATTCACCATGTCGACAGATCGCCGGCGCCACTCCGGGTCACGCCGTGGCACCATATGGACCGAGACCGAATCGCCGAGTCGATCGAGCCGCGAACGATCGAGCACCGTGCCTTCGCCCGGGGACTCCATCAGGACTTCCAGGTGCCAGCCGGCCGCCGTGAGAAAGGGCGCGAAACCCTCCCAGCGTGCGGCTCCAACTTCCGTCCAGGGTGGGAATGCCGCGCTCACAAGCAGGATCGAGGCGCGCGCCGAACCACCCTCACGAGCACCGGCTTCACCTGTCGCGTCGCGAGTCATCTCTTCCAACGTGGTGCCCATTCCCGGTGTCCGTGCCAGAGGGTGACAGTACGCGATCCAGCGGCGGAGCCAGACTGACGCTTCTCTTCTGACTCACCGCCAGCCCGCGACGTCACGCGAACCTCGGGGAATCTACTCGATGCCAGTGTAAATTCCCCCGCACGACGACAGTCGTCGTGCGCAGGAGAGCCCGTTGCTCCGCGGCCGCAGACACTCGACTCGCACCGAACCGTGTTCGCGCGCACCGTCGGGGAAGCCGTGACGATGCAGCGATCCCGATGGTCTGTGGTAGACATCACCGATGAACATATTCCCGCCCCGGCCACCGTGACTCTGCGACCATGTTGTTGAAGCGCCTGCGACAGCTCGCGGGCGAGAGCCTGGTGTACGGGTTGTCATCGATCATCGGCCGGTTTCTCTCCATCTGGCTGACGCCGATCTATACGCGGCTGCTCTCGTCGGAAGACTACGGGACGATGAGCCTTGTCGGTGCGACGCTGGCGTTGGTACAGAGTTTCGTCACGCTCGCGCTCGACCAGGCCGCAATGCGATGGTATGTGGACGCGACGGATGCCGACGGACAGCGGCGCCCTTTCGCGACCTGGGCCTGGATGCACTTCGGGACGGCCACTGCGGCGGCGGCCGCACTCATCGTGTTTGGAGAGCCGATCTCGAGGGCGCTGACGGGCACCGTGCTGCTCGCGCCATGGCTCAAGCTGGCCGCAGTGACGCTGCCGTTCGGCGTCGCCACGTCGGTCGGCATCACCTGGCTTCGCATGCAGCGCAGGGCGTGGGCCACGGTGTCGCTCGTGACAGGAACGACGGTGCTCCAGCTCATCGTGACCTTCGTGCTTGTCGTGCAACTGCACCGCGGACTCTGGGGCATCTACATGTCGCAGGTCGTCGCAGGCGGCGTGGGGATGCTCGTCGTGCTGCGGATCGATGCAAGCCCGATGAAGCCGCGATTCTTCGATGCCGCACTGCTGCGCAAGATGCTGACGTACAGCGCACCGCTCGTGCCTGCAGCGCTCGCCGTCTGGCTGGTCGGCTCAGTCGATCGTTTCTTCGTCCAGCGCTACGTCTCGACCAGCGAAGTTGGAATTTTCAGCATCGGGAATTCGATCGCCTCCTTGCTGACGCTGGCGGTGTGGGCGTTCCAGCAGGCGTGGGCCCCGTTTGCGCTCTCGATCCACCAGGAGGCCGACGCGAAGGAAACGTATGCCAGCGTCTTCCTCGGCTACTGTGCGGCCGGTGCCGCCGCCGTCGCAGCGCTGTCGCTCTTCTCCCCGGTGGCGATTCGAATCTTCGCAACTCCGGCCTATGATCGCGCCAGCCACGTGATCGGTACGATGGCGATGAGCTACGTGCTGATGGGCCTCGGCTCCGTGGTCACCATCGGATATACCATCGCCCGGGCCTCCCGCCCGACTGCGGCGGCCGTCGCGGTCGCTGCGGTGCTCACGATCCTGCTCAATGCGTTGCTCGTCCCGAGAATCGGCATGATTGGCTCGGCGCTCGCAACGCTTGTCGGCCAGGGCATCCAACCGGTGATCCTGCTCATCCGGAGCCGGAGCGTGTATTACGTCGAGTACCCTGTCGGACGTGGGGCCGCCATCCTCGCCTGGAGCATGCTGCTCGTGGTCCTCGGCGAAACCGTCCTCCCGCCGGCGTTCAGCGTCAGCGGGTTCGCGATCCGATTCCTCGCGCTCCTGACGATTCCCTGCGTCGCACTCGCGATCGGAATCGTACGGCCGGATCAGCTGCGCGCGCTTGGCAAGACACTCCGACAGGCGTGATCAATCAGGGACGCTGCCAGCCTGACTTGTGCATGTGAAGCCAGTGCGTGAGCTGCACGGCATTGAACAGCACGTTTGAATAGTCACCGGTGCCGCTCACCTGCGCCTGCAGCGCTGCCTCGATCTGCGGCATCTGAACCCAGCCGGTTTCGCGCAGGGGCCCGTCGAGAATGAGGGCGCGAGCCGATTGCGCCAGCGGGCCGGCAAACCAGCGGCTGACGGACGTCGGAAAGCCGAACTTGACGCGGCGACCACGCACCGATTCCGGAATGCGGCCCCGCATCGCCTCGCGCAGGATGTACTTGTTCCAGCCATCGTGCATCTGCCACTGCGGTGGAAGCGCGACACAGAACTCAACGAGGCGGTGATCGAGGAACGGAACCCGACCCTCGACCGAATGCGCCATGGCATTCCGATCCTCGGCACGGAGATAGCATGGCAATGGCGCGCTCTCGGTTGCCATGCCGAGACGGGTGCGGAGGTCCTGGCGACCGATGGAACCGGCGCTCGGTGTCGCGCGCGCGCCGAATTCAGGCGCCACGTATTTCCAGCCAGGCGCCTCAGCGAGTCGGCGGCTGGCGGAGCGCGTGTCGTAGGCGCTGATCCCTGAAAGCACGTGCGCCCTCGCGAGCATGAGTGTCCGGCGCAGGAGTGCCGTGCGCGTCACGCCACCGCTCGCGGCCAGCGCACCGATCTCCGACCACAGTCGTCCGACGCGGCCGGCGGCCGCATGCGATACGAGCATGTGCTCAAACAGGTACCCATAGCCGCCGATGGTCTCGTCGGCCCCCTGTCCGCCCAGCACGACGCGCACGCCATGCGCGGCAGCCGTTCGATACAACCCGTACCCCATCAGGACGCTGGCGCTGTGAATGGGCTCGTCATGGTGCCAGAGGGCGCGCGGCATCTCATCCCAGACAGCCTGTGGATCGGGGGAATAGCGATGCACATCCACTCCCGTTGCCGCCACGGTGTCAGCCAGCTGGGTTGATTCGTCAAAATCCTCGGATTCATAGCAGAACGCGTGCAGGGGAGCAGACCGCACGTCGGCACCACCCACGAGTCGCGCCATTGCACAGGCGATACTGCTCGAGTCCATCCCACCCGAAAGCATGACGCCCACGGGAACGTCGGCGCGCATGCGAAGCCGCATTGAGTCATCGAACAACTCGTTGAACGTCGCCGCCGGGTCGCGGGGAAGGTCGGCTTCCCGATCCGGCAGGGACCAGTACCGGCGCATGGCCTCGCTTCCATCAAGCGAAACGGTCAGGGTGTGCGCTGCCGGCAGCTGGACGACGTCGGCCAGAAACGTCGCCTCGGTTTCACGAAGAAGGTCAACGCGCTGATGCACGAGCAGCGACGCAAATCGCTCCTCGTTGAGACGGCCACTCCACTGCCCCGAGGCACGAATCGCCTTCAGCTCCGATCCGAACACCAGTCCGCGAGTCGATCGATGCAGATAGAGCGGCTTCACGCCGAATCGATCGCGACCGAGAAGCAGCGTGCCCCGCGGGATATCATGGATACAAAATGCGAACATGCCGACAAGGCGCTCAACGCACCGGTCCCCCCACTGACGGTAGGCTGCCAGCAAGACGGCGGAGTCACCCGACGAGGTGAACCGGTGACCGAGTGCCGCGAGTTCCTCGCGGAGTTCGACATAGTTGAAGATTTCACCGTTGAACACCATCACGTGCGCGCCATCGCCCGACGCCATCGGCTGATGGCCTGCCGGAGACAGATCGAGAATCGCAAGGCGGCGAAACGCGAGGCCGACGGGACCGAGGACATGGATGCCATCGTCGTCGGGGCCGCGGTGCGCAATACAGTCGCTCATCCGTCCGAGCCATTCGGCCGACGGTGGCTCCTGTCCAGGGCGTGCAAGAAAACCAACGAAGCCACACATGAAGGAATCAGTTCCTGTGTCGGAAGTGCAGGGCGCCCGCTTGTGTCGTCACCACGCGAGACACGGACGGCACGTCGAGTTGGCTGCCAGTCGGCGCGGCTCGCATCATGCGCACGTCGGCATCGGTGCATCGGGACCAGCGCAGATCGGTCGCACCACCGCGTGACCGCTCAGGTCCGTGCTGTTTCAGCGAACAGCGTCTGTCGGGGAAGCGAAAGCTCGAACTCAAACCTGCTGCCCACGTTCTCGGTGCTCTCAACCAGCAGCTCGCTTTCCATCGCGCGCACGAGACTCTGGCAGATCGACAGGCCAAGCCCGGCGCTCGAGAAGATGTAGTCCCCCGGACCCACCCGACGCCGAAATGCATCGAACAGCGTTGCCTGCACCGCCGATGGAATTCCGCGCCCCGTGTCGCGCACTTCGAACTTGACGCGCGTCGCGGATGTCGCAGTGGCGCTGACACAGACTTCGCCCTCGGTCGTGAACTTCAGCGCATTCGTCACGAGATTCAGCAGCACGCGATGCAGCGCCTGACCGTGCCCGATACGCGCGTCCAGCACTGTCGTCGCGAACCGAAGTGAAATCCCCCGCTCCTCCGCCATCGGGCGCACGATGTCCTGCACCTGCTGATAGATGTTCGGTATTGCGAACGCCCGCATCTCCTGCTGCACCAGCGTCTCACCGCCCCTCGCGAGGTCCATCACATCGCTGGCCAGCCCACTCAGGCCGAGCGCTGCGCCGTAGATCAGGCCGAGCTGTCGTTCCTGTATCGCGGTCACCTCACCACTGGCGCCGCGCCGGATCTGCTCGGCCAGGAAGAGGATCGACCCGAGCGGCGAACGCATGTCATGCGCGACGTCCACGATCAGGGACAAACCATCCAGGCCGCCGATCTTCGAGGCGAATCGGTGCGCAGCATTCTCGTCCATCCGCTGTGAGAGTTCTTCGAGCGCGCCGAATACTCGCACCGCGTCCGAATCAGGCAGTGTGGCGTTGCGCACCTGGCTGAGCAGCGATCGGCGCATCGCGCCGATCAGCCGCGCCCCGGGCAGCGCGGGGGGAAACCCCTGCGGCACACCGGAACCGAGCCCGTGAAGGGTGGAGGCAGCTGCGGCGGCCAATATTGACGTGCCGGCCCGAAGCTCGATGAGTGGCCAGCCGCCATCGCGTGAGTCAGCGAGTTCTGAGGCGGCGGATTCCGCTGCGATCGTCAGCGCCGCCCGCCAGTCCACACCACCGTCGTCCGCAACGACAACGCCTGCAGTAGCGAGCCGGAGCGGTGCGCGGCGATGCAGAGCGCCGTCACTCACGCCATCGATCCGGAATACTCGTCACGGCGCAGCTCGTGTTTCTCCATCAAACGGTACAGTGTGGTCCGATCAATTCCGGCCATGCGCGCCGCACGTGACATGTTGCCGCCGGCACGCGACGCCAGCCGCGTCAGATACTCCTTCTCGAACTGCGCGACCAGCTTGTCCTTCGCCGTATGGTACGGATCGTTCATGTAGCTGCCTGCGAAGGTCGTGGCGTCGTCTGCCATGGACCGCCCAGTGGCTTCCGGCCCGTCGTCATAGACGGGGAAATCGCTCCCGCTGAGCCCCTTGCCCGGATCCGCAATCACTGCCGTATGCTCGAGCATGTTCTGCAACTCGCGAACATTGCCCCGCCACGGGCGCGTCCGAAGGAACTCCAGCGCGTCTTCCGTGAAGAACGGCGGCGCTTCCCCCGGCTGTCGATGGCGTTCCCAGAAGTGATGCAGAAAATGCGCGGCGAGCACGGGGATGTCCTCTGGCCGCTGACGCAGGGGAGGCAGCCGGATGGGCACAACCCGGAGCCGATAGTACAGGTCCTCACGCAGCCGGCCCTGTGCCACCGCTTCCTGTGGGTCACGGTTCATCGCGCTGATGAAACGCACGTCGACCACCGCATCCTGCTGCTCGCTGCCCACGCGGCGGACCACCCCGTCCTGCAGCACGCGCAACAGTTTCGCCTGCAGCGGCATCGACATCTCGGTCAGCTCGTCGAGGAAGAGCGTGCCGCCATTTGCCACCTCGAGCAGCCCGGCCTTGTCGCGGTCGGCGCCGGTAAACGCTCCCTTCTTGTGCCCGAACATCTCGCTCTCGAGCAACTGCTCAGGGAGTGCGGCACAGTTCACCGCCACCAGCTTGCGACCGGCGCGTCGGCTGTGGCTGTGGATGAATTGCGCGATCAGCTCCTTGCCCGTGCCGCTCTCGCCGCTGATGAGCACCGAGGCGTCGGTCCCGGCAACCTTTCTGGAAAGATCCAGTGCACGCCGGAACGATGCGGACTGCCCAAGCAGGGTGATCCGATCCCCCGTATGCGCATTCTGGAACGTCGCCCCGCCGCCGCTGGCCGGGCTGATCACACCTGCGCCCGCACTCCCCGCGTCGCTGCGCAAGGCGCGCGTTTCTCGCGAGACGAGTACCGCGTGCGACGCGCGCCCGACGAGAATCTGCAGATGGCTTGCCGAGAACGGCTTCGGGAGGTAATCCCAGGCGCCTGCCCTGAGCGCCTCGATGCTCGAGGTCACCGACGGATTCCCCGTCATGACCACGAAAATCGTATCCTTGTTGGCCTCGAGTGTCGCCTTGAGGATATCCATGCCGGACACCGGCGTCAGATACAGGTCGCAGAGCACGATGTCGAAGCGTTTCCGCTTGACCAGCTCCATCGCTTCCTCAGCCCGGCCAGTCACGGTGACATTGTACCCATCGGCCTGAAGGATGCTGGCGCACCCTTCCCGCAGGGTCCGATCATCGTCGACGATGAGGAGCCGCAGCGTCGCCCGGGCCTCGGGTGCCACCGCCATCGCATCGCGAACGGCCGACGGATCGGCCGAGGAAGTCTTGTCAGGCGAGGTCATCTGTCCCGTGAAGTCGGACTCGGGCGCGAACCATGGAAACCCTGCCCAAGCTGATCTTTGGGACGGGTGGCTGCGTCGTATCTAGTGTGGAAGTGTTGCATGTGTCAAGCAACACGTTGGCTACAAGCCACAGTCGGTCCATCTCGGTCGTATGTTTCCTGCGACAGGGTGTCGCACTTATACTGCGGTTTGACGATGATCCACCGGATCGGTCACGGCCGTGTTCGCTGGTCCGGGCCGGCTCCCGTTCGGCGTACGGCGTTCCACCTCTCGATTCCTCGCTGAGAGCCGGCTTGTCCGGCTGGCGTATCTTCCCGCATCCTCGGGTAGAGTGACGCTGCAACACATCTGTGCGTCCCATTGCGACATGACACGACAGCTCAACGCCCTCTCTGCTGGTTCCCGTCTCGCGCCTGCTCCGATGACGGGGTCGCTGCCTGCAATTCCCCAGGCACCGCTTGAGCAATGGGCGCCGCCACCGCCGCCGGCGAGCGCACCAGCGTACCAGCGCTACGTCGCTGCGATCAGCCGATTCAAGTGGCTGGTGCTCGCGATGGTGCTCCTCGGCCTGCTCGCCGGCTACGTCGCGACGCGCTACATCAAGCCCGAGTACGACGTACAAGGCAAGATCACGCTGCGCGACCCGAGCGCCGAGATCATCGGCAACAACCGCCAGCGCTCGAACGAATCGTATCTGCAGGTGTTCCGCGCGTACTCGATCACCGACTCGGTGGCTCGCAAGCTCCGATTGTATCTGGATCCGAAGCGCGACGCAGACTCGGTGTACTTCCGCGAATTCAGCCTCGGCCCGCGCTTTGTTCCTGGCACGTACGAGCTGATGGTGGACGGCAAGAAGGAGAAATATCGCCTCCGTCGGACACGGAACGGCGACTCGCGTGAAGTGGAAACGGGACTCATCGGCGACTCGATCGGTCGCGAGTCGGGCATGCGGTGGAGGCCTCTGAAGGAAGTGCTGCCCGCCAAGGCCACCGTCGAGTTTGAACTCATCACCCCGCGCGAGTCCTCGAACAACCTCCAGAAGAAGCTCCGTGCCGACGCGCCAGCGAATACCGACGTGATGAACGTCTCACTTCGGGGCGAGGACGCGGCGCGCACGGAGGTGGCGCTGAATGAGTGGATGACGCTCTTCGTGAACTACCTCGGCATCATCAAGAACGGTGGAACCGCGCAGAACGCGAATGCCGCCAAGACCGCCTTCGCCGATGCGCAGGGTCGCCTGAAAGCCGCGCGTCAGGCATTCGAGCGTTTTCGCGTGGACGCGATCACGAAGCCCTCGGAGCAGACCGTGCTCTCCCCGGGCGTCTCGCAGACGTCGAATCCTGTGCTCGAGCAGTTCACCCGCTTCCGCATGGAATCGCAGAACCTGCGCAACGACCGGGAGGTTCTCGAGTCGCTCCTCAAGGGAAGGCTCGCAGAGGTTGACCCGAGCGTCGCGATTTCCCTCGGATCGGTCTCCGGACCAGGCGGTGAGGCGCTCCGGTCGGTCCTCAACGAGCTGAATGCGGCGCGTGAGCTCTATCGCGCCAAACTCGCGATCTACACCGACAGCTCGCCTGATGTGATCAAGATCCGCAGCCGGATCACGCAGCTCGAGACGCGTGAAATCCCTAACCTCATCCGGGCACAGATCGCCTCGCTCAAGCTCAAGGAAGCGGATTACAACAAGCGAATCGCCGTCCAGTCCACCGAAATCCGCGGGATCCCGGAGCGGACCATCCGCGAGGAGGAACTCCGGGCCACGGTGGATCAGGAGCAGAAGCTCGTCGAGTATCTCTCCAACAACCTGGAGACGCAGCGTCTGAAGGAGGCGTCCGCCAGAAACGAAGTCTTCGTGCAGGACTCGGCCGTCGCCCCGTTCAAGCCGACGTCAAACACCGCCCTCCAGATCATCCCGGCTGGTCTCGCACTGGGCCTCGCCCTGGGCCTGGCGCTCGCGATCCTGCTGGACCTGCTCGACAAGCGCGTCCGCTACCCTGAGCAGGTCGCCAACGACCTGCGACTCGACATCATCGGGGCAATTCCACTCGTGCATCCGGGCCGGCCCTCTGTTGAGGAACAGGCACAACTCGTCGAGAGTTTCAGAACGTTGCGTCTCTCACTCCGACACCAGTTCACCGCCGGAGAACCGGTTTCGTTCACGGTCACGAGCACAGGACCGTCCGAAGGCAAGTCGTTCGTCTCGTCCAACCTCGCGTTGTCGTTCGCCGAGGCCGGATTCCGCACGGTGCTCGTTGACGGCGATACCCGCCGCGGCGCGATCCAGCAGGCATTCGGCGTGCCGCAAAAGCCTGGCCTCGTCGACTACCTGCAGGGCACCAGCGCGCTCGACGAAATGGTGTATCCGACGTCATACGAAAGGCTCTCGCTGGTACCGTGTGGCACCCGGCACCGACAGGCGCCGGAAATGGTCACCACATCGGCCATGGAGTCGCTCCTCGACGAACTTCGCGCCCGCTTCGACGTTGTCATCGTTGACAGCCCGCCGCTCGGCGCCGGTACGGACGCCTACGCGCTCGCGACACTGACTGGAGGCTTGCTGATGGTGTTGCGCGTCGGCGTGACCGATCGCAAGATGGCCGTCGCGAAGCTCGAGACAATGGATCGCCTGCCGATCCGCCCGCTCGGCGCAGTCCTCAACGGCATCGAGCCGAAGGGAGTCTTCCAGTATTACCACTATCTGGAAGGGTACAATTCCGCCGATGCCATCAGCGAGGACGAGGATGCGCTGGCACCGCGCGAGCGCAAGTCCAAGGCGCGTATCTCAGGTGGCGGAAAGGCCTCGTAGTGCGCAACCCGCTGAAGCAAGCCTGGTGGTGAGCAGTGTCGCCAGAACGCAGAACGGCTCCGGGTGTCACCGGAGCCGTTTCGTTCTTTTCGCCGGTCGAGTGCCTGACCCGCAGCGGCAGCGCCGGTCTAGACGAATGTCGCCGGGACTTCCTCGAATCGCCGCACCTCGAGCCCTCGGGACGATTGCGCATACCGAAGTGCCGTGGAGGCACGCGCGATGAGATCAGCGCCATCCCCGAGCGCGAGCCGTAGATCGTCGATGGTCGCGATGCCTGCCCGCAGCGCAATTCGAGCGGAGCGACCATCCGCGACGAATGGTGGCATCGATGCGATGCGATCACGCAGCCGCTCCACCAATTCAACGGCTCCGTTGAGCTCCGTCATCGGTGCGAGAATCGCAAACTCCGTGGCGCCGGTGCGTCCCACCACATCTGAGCCACGCACCACGTCAGCGAGTGCCCGGCCAACGTCCGTGGCAACGCGAGCTGGCACTGGGCCATCCTCACCATACGGCGCGCCGCGAGAAGCCGCCGAAGGCGCAATCGCGATGCAGGCGACGGGTGTCTTGCGACGCATCGCGTCGGCGAGGACCTCACCCGCACGCCGAGTCAATCCGCGATATGTGTACAGCCCGGATTCCACATCCACGAAACTCAGTCGATCGGAGTCATCGACGAGACGTTTTGCCTCAACCCAGGTCTGGAGTCGCAGCAGCAGCAACTCGGCGTCGATCGGCTGCTCCCAGACGCCCCATGCACCGGCGACGTAGGCGCGACGCAGAAACTCGCGCGGAGCGGGCCCGGACGTCGTGATCACGATCGGGACGTGCCTGCCAACGCGCTGCTCTTCGCGCAGTGACCGGCAGACCTCAATCCCATCCATGTCCGGAAGCCGGGAATCGATGAGTACGACGTCCGCGGCTGCGACCTCTGCAAGGTCGATCGTCTGCCGCCCGGAATACGCGCGCACAACCGCGAACCCCCGTGGCCCAAGCACGGCCTCAAGCGAGCGCGCAGCCCACTCCTGCTCCATGCCGATGACCACGATCGGGGGGCGGACGGCGGAGTCGGTGAGGCCGGAGGCGTTGGACATGAGTGGGTCGTCGGGGAGTTCGGACAAGCAACTCTGTTGTGCAGAATGCGTGCGGGGCAGCGCGCAGATCATAAGCCCATGACTGAAATAGACTTACGTTCAACGATTGGACGCAGCGTCTTCCGCCGCCTTGCGGCGCGGACGCAACAGAATCGCTGCATTCACGTCACCATCATGGCGCGATTGGTGGCGCAGGCAAACCCTCCTGTTCAGGGAAGGGGACGCGCGCATCGGCCCATCCGGTATTTGACTGGGACAGAGCCCACCTTCGCGACGTTACATGAGCAGACAGATCGGCGTCCGCAGTGTATCCCTGACGAAAAATGTTGTATGGTATGCGGAAGTGTGTAGCATTGCTGCAAAGACACGGTGTTGCCTGTTCGCGACATGGCGGACTCGTGCACTTCGCAATGGACTGCAGCTGAAATCGTAAACCATTTATTTGTAACGACTTTCAACCGAACTGAGACATTGTGACCTGCGAGCACGACAGGTGCAGTGTAGAGAATCCTATGCCAATTCCGTCTTCGCGGGTCCCAGCCCGGCTGTTCTTCAGCGCAGTGCTCAGCCTGCTGGTCTTCATCGGAGCAACGCAGCCCATGTTCGCACAGGCAGGTGCCGAACCCACTCTCTACCGTACCCGACCGTACTTGGACTCAGTCGCGCGGTCGCTCGAGCAAGCCGGAAAGAACGACGATGCCGTGGCGATCCGAGAACGGCTCAGGGTCGGCGATTTCTATCCAGGTGACCGAGTCGTGGTCGACCTCTTCGGAGGCGAGGAGCCCTTTCGGGATACCGTCTCAGTGAGGGCCGGACAGGAAATCGTCATCGGAACGATGCCAGCGTTCAATCTTCGAGGGGTGCTCCGCTCCGAGGCTGACTCGTCTATTACGGCGCAGGCACGTAAGTATATTCAGCGTCCGGTTGTTCGGACTCAGCCGTTGGTTCGAGTGCTGGTCACCGGGGGAGTTGGCCGGCCAGGCTTCGTCACCGTGCGTGGTGACGCAGCAGTGTCGGACGTCGTCTCCAGCGCGGGGGGACTGACGTCCATAGCGCGACTTGCGAAGTCGACGGTGAAGCGGGGTACCGAGGTGCTCGTGGACAAGGATAGTCTCAGTATCGTCTTTCGCACGGGAATGACGCTTGACCAGGCTGACATCCGTGCGGGTGATGAGCTCCTGATCAACGAAAAGAAGCCCAGCAACTTCACAGGCCTGCTCTTTGCGATTTCCGGGACGATGGGCGTCCTGTTCTCGATCATTTCGCTGACGCGTCGTTAAGACGCACCACTGATTCACGAAGCCGAGGAAGGCGTGGGATCTACGGTACCAGGCGCGACACAAATGGCGGGACGCATTGCTGCGCTGCGCGAGGCGTTCGGCGGAGCCGCGACAGGATGGCCATCGCCGGACGATGGCGACCTGGCGCCATCGTCGCGCAGCAGGCGGACGGCGTCGGCCAGGGATCGTAGTTCGCTGCATCCGGAATGGATGCACCGTACGCTGAACTTGGCGGTTGCCGGCATTGCCCTCATTCTGCTCGCACCGTGCGTTCTCCTCATCTCGATACTCATCAAGCTGAGCAGCCCCGGGCCCGTCCTGTACACGCAGACCCGGGTTGGGTTGGACCGTCGCGGGTACCGCGCGGACCGTCATCAGACGCGTCGCGAAGAGGATCTCGGCGGCCGAGTCTTCACGATCTACAAGTTCCGTTCGATGCGCGTTGATGCTGAGGTCGCCGGCGAAGCCGTCTGGGCATCGAAGCATGATCCGCGCATCACGGGTATTGGAGCATTCCTCCGGGCGACCCGCCTGGACGAACTGCTGCAGCTCTGGAATGTGCTCCGCGGCGAGATGAACGTTGTTGGCCCTCGGCCGGAGAGGCCGAGCATCTTCCTGTCGCTGAGGACGCAGGTCGATGGATATCATCTGCGTCAGCGCGTCAAGCCGGGCATTACCGGATGGGCACAGATCAACCAGGCCTACGATAGCTGCATCGAGGATGTGAAGAACAAGGTTGCACTCGACCTCGAGTACATCGCCAATCGCTCACTTTGGCTTGATCTGAAGATCATGGTGCGCACACCGCTGGTGATGATCGGCCGCAAGGGCGCGCATTGAGCTGTTGGTTTCCTGCTGGCGGAGCCCCGTTCAGCTGTCATCGTGCCATGCATGCTGCGGGGAGAACGAGGACGTGACGCTGTTCGCGAACAGGACCGCCGCAGTCGAATGAGGGCGCTCAGAGGAGCACCTGTGGCGCAGCCCCAGTCATTTGCCACCGAGCGTGCCGGCGGAATGACGTTGGTCACGATGAACCAGATGACGCTCGGCCTTGTGGGGCTGGCGATCTACTTGTTCTGCGTCCACAGTTTCAAACTGCCAATCGCTGCGGGTGGCATCGCCATTGGCATTCTTGGCGTCATTACCAGTCAACGCGGGTTCTCTTTCCCGGCGCCCGTCGTTCTCTTCGCGGCGTTTTTGCTCTGGTCAATGAACGGGCTGCTGACCTCGCGGTTTCCAGATCTCGTTGGTGCGGCACTGATTGACTACCTGAAGATCCTGCTGATTCTGTTCGTCGCCATCAATTGCGTCCGCTCTCTCTCGCAACTGGCGATCTTCATTGGCGTCTGGGTGCTCATGTTCGGCCTGTACCCGGCGCGCGGAACGTATTTCAATTTCCTCGCCGGGATTGGCGATTTCGGCCGGTTTGCCTGGAACTTCTCATTCAAGAACTTCAACGATCTCGCCGCCTATGCGATCCTGACGCTGTCGCTGTCAGGCTTTCTGGCGCTCGGCCGCTACGCGCGGTGGATTCGGATCGGCGGGCTGATCTCCGCGCTCGGGATCGCCGTCCTGATCGTCCTCACGCAGTCTCGAGGCGCGTTTCTCGGTATCACGCTGGGATTTGCCGCCATGCTGCTGAGGAGCCGCAATCGCAAGCGGCTGTTGCAGATCGTTGCGCTTGCGTCGCTCTGCATCGTCCTCACCGCGCCGAAGGCCGTATGGGAGCGATTCTCGCGCATGCAGTACCTGTTCGATTCCGAGACGATCGGCGAAGCTGACACGTCCGCCGAGCAGCGTTACGTCATTCTCCAGGTAGCACTCACGATCGCAAAAGAACACATGGGAACGGGCGTCGGGCTTGGTGCGTACGCAGAGACCCATGCAGAGTACGCGGGAGAGCGACAGGAGTGGGCCTTTGGCGGCGGAACGCGTGACGCACACAACATGTACGTGCTCATCGCGGCGGAGACCGGCATCCTCGGTCTGGCGCTGTTCCTTTCCATGCTTGGCGTGACTCTCCAGAAGGGTGCAAAGGTCGAGAAATTGATCCGAACGTCCCTTCCGATCGAGGCGGAACAGCTTCGTGTGCTCAGGTTCGGACTCATTGCATTCCTCATCGCCGCGATCTTCGGATCGTTCCATCGCAGTTCATTCCTGTATCTGTACATCGCCGTCCTGTGGACGGCATGTGAGCAGTTCACGCAACGAGTCTCTGCAGCCGGTGGCAAGGCGTCGCTCCCGGGCAGCGCCTCAAATAGCGGCACGTCCGCAACGGTTGGCCTCCGCGGACAACAGTCACAGCAACCTCGACCATTCCCTGTTCCAGGGATTGCGACCCGTAGACTCGGTCGATCGGCGCGCCTCTGATCGGTGCGCTTAGGAGCCCGCGCGCTCGTAAACGCGCCGGTCAATGTGACCCGCTGGAGCCGTCGCTGCAGGGAAGCGATCACGGCGGCACGCAATGTGCTACGGTTCGGCCCGCATGAACGGGGTCTGCGAAGGTCGGGCTCGTTGCTCTGAGCGGGAGGTTGCCGAGGTGCCACTTCGCGTGCTCTGGAACAACCGGACCGCGCAATCAGATCGCTTCACAAACCCAGTCCTGGCCAGTGTCCGTTCCCGGCCGCCGGGACGTTGGTCTGCTGGCGCGTGCAGGGCAGCAGGGAGATCGAGATTTCATCAGAAAGCTTGTGCGATGTAGGTCAGGAGGGGCATCGGGCGTGACGGATTGTTCGTTCCGGCGTCATTTGCTTGATCGCCGGGAGAGTCCGGCGATCTCACTCCGGCAGGATCACGCCCTTCACTTTTCGGGGGGCAGCGACAAAGGCAAAGCCGGCGAAAGCCGGTGACGCAAAGCCACGGGGCTACCGCAGGTCATCCGACCTGCTACGCTAGCCGGGCAGCCGAAACCACCCCGACGGAGGGGCTTCATGCTTGGTAGACTGGCTCGATCGCTCGTTGTTTGTTGCAGCCTTGCGGCACTGGCAGCGTGTTCGGACGGAGTGCTGGATGCTGATACGCTGAGTCCAGTGAATTCAGCAGTTGGATCGCAGATGTCACGCACCGGCCCGGTGAGCGCCTGGATCGGCGATACGACCATGCATGTGGGCGACACGATTCGGATTGGCGTGCTGGCCGTGAACCGTCGCACCAGACGCGACGTGACGAAAGAACTGAGATTCACGTACACCAGCAGTGACAGCTCGGTCGCGCAGGTGAGTTCCACGGGCCTCGTCACAGCCCGGGCCGCTGGCGAAGCGACGGTCACCGTCGGCTCGACCCTCGGTAGCGCCGCCGTTGACGTCAAGGTCATCGGGCCGCCGACCCCGGTATTTGACAGCGTCGCGTTCGGCGATCTGCCGGCCAGACCGGATTCCCTCGTAATGCCTCCTGTTCAGCCAGATACCTCGGTAGACGCGGAAGCACTCCGAACCCTGCCCAGTTTCTCCATTCCTTTCCTGCCGGCCGCCTCGGTCAATGTCAGCGTGCCGAGCATCTCCGGGCGGTCAATCCGCGTCGCGGCCAATGACGCCGCAGCGCTCAGTGCTGCGCTCAGCTCGGCCGTGGCCGGCGACGAGATCGTGTTGCCGAATGGCAGTGAGTACGTGGGAAATTTCATGCTGCCAAAGCACACTGGGGCTGGTGTCGTGGTCCTTCGCAGTGAGACCGTGTCGACGCTGCCAGGTACACGCGTCACGCCCACGTCGGCAGGCAGTTTTGCGAGAATCGTGACGAATAATGTTGCCCCGGCGATCAAGGCCGAGGAGGGTTCGAGCGGCTGGCGCCTCATCGGCCTCCAGGTCAGAGTCGCCGCACCGGCAACCGACAACTACGGCATTGTTGTCATCGGACCCGGTACAGAGCCGACGATGGCGCAACTCGTCAGCAACATCGTCCTTGATCGTGTCTACATCACCGCTGGCGAACTGAGTACCAGCCGGTGTGTTGCGCTGAACGGCAACAGCCTGGCCGTTGTCAACTCATGGCTCGCGGACTGCCACGCAAAGGGCCGGGACACGCAGGGCATTGGTGGCTGGACCGGCGTCGGGCCGTTCCTCATCGAAAACAACCACATCGAAGGCGCCGGACAAGCCATCATGTTCGGCGGAGCGGATCCCAAAATCGCCGACGTGACGCCATCGGACATCACGATTCGACGGAACCATCTCTTCAAGCCGCTCAGCTGGGGCAATGGCAAGTGGACCGTGAAGGCGACGTTCGAGTTGAAGCATGCGCGCCGAGTGCTCTTTGAAGGCAATGTCCTGGAAAATCACTGGATGGACGCACAAGTCGGCTACGCTGTGCTGATGCAGGCCGCAAACCAGGATGGCACCGCACCGTGGTCCAAGATCTGGGATGTCACCTTCCGCGACAACACCATCCGCAACTCGACGAGTGGCCTCAATATCCTCTCGAGAACCAACATCGAAGGACGAACGTCCAACGATCCGATGCGGCGCGTGCTCTTTCAGAACAATCTCTTCGTCGATGTCGGGCGCGATCCAATCTCAGGCTGGAACTCGGGATCGAACTTCGTGCAGCTGCTGGGTGACCATGAGGACGTGTCGCTGCTGCAGAACACCATCGTTCCACCGAGCGGAGTCTCGGCGAATGCGGCGGTGATGTTCGATGGGGCGCCAAACAAGCGACTGACCATCTCGAACAACGTCATTGGCACGACGTCGTACGGAATCTTCGGCACGGGATCGAGCGAAGGTAACACCACACTGAGCAAGTACAGCCCGGGAGCGATTGTCACCGGGAACGCGATCGCGGGACGAATCGCCAGCTTGTATCCCACTGGCAACTCCTATCCTGCGACGATCGGCGCCACCGATTTTGTCGCCCCAGGCGCTGGCGACTACACGCTGCGGAGCTCGCTGCCATACGCAATGAGTGGTGGTTCCCGGGTTGGTGTGAATGGGCTGCGCCTTGTCGACCTTGAGAAAGCAGCAGTGACTCGATAAGCTCGGCCGCGAAAGCGAGTGTTCATCCGGCAGCGTCCGGGGGCAGCACGCCCTCGGACGCTGCGCTACACAGGACTGCGTGAAGATCGTCTTCGTACTCGATGGATTTGAAATTGGCGGCACGGAGCTGAACGCCGTCCGGACCCTTGAGGCATTTGCGCGACGGGACTTCGCCGTGACCGTCCTGCATTTCAAGGATGATGGCCCGTTGAAGCAACGCATGGATGCGATCGGGCATGAAATGGTCCACTGCCGTACCGCCGGCTTCCACTCGCCGCTTCTGCCGCTCCGCTTCGCCTCTCTCGTGCGAGAGCTTCGTCGCCTGCGGCCCTCGGTCATCCACACACAGATGATCTATGGCAACATCTTCTGTGCTGCGGCAGGGATGTTGATTGGGCGACCGGTCATCACCAGCCGGAGATGGAAGGACAAGGTGCCGCGCCGGGCGATGATTCCCATGAATGCCTGGGCGCACCGCCACAGCGCCCTCGTACTTCCGAATGCGAGTGCGCTGACGGGCCTGCTGCTGAAGGAGGGCGTAAGTGCCGCGCGCATCGAAGTGCACCAGAACTTCATCGATGACAGCTCGCTGCGCTTGTTGCCTGCAACAGAGCGTGCCAGCTGGCGCGCATCGCTGGGGCTTCCAGCGGATGCAATCGCAATCGGATGCGTTGCACGATTCACAACGGAGAAGCGCCACGACGTCCTGATCGACGCATTCCGGATTGTCGCCGATCAGGTTCCGCAGGCCCGTCTGGTTCTGGTTGGTTACGGCTCTGAGCAGGCGCGGCTCGAGGAACGCGTCAGGGGCCTGTCACTCGACGGCAGAGTGTTCTTTACCGGCCTGCTCCCGCACGCACCACTCGCAAGTCAGTTGTTCGATATCGCCTGCCTGGCGTCTGATAACGAGGGATTCCCCAACTCGATTGTCGAGGCGTCCGCATGTGGCGTGCCTATCATCGCCACCCTGGTTGGTGGAACGCCAGACGTCCTCATCGAGGGAGTCACGGGGCTGGGCATCGCTGTCGCAGACGTCGAGGGAACCGCTGCTGCCATGCAATCGCTCGCCGTGAATCCCGAGCTCCGTCAACGATATGGCGAGGCGGGACGCGATCTCGTGATTGAACGTTTCAGCGAGACCGCCGCCATCGACCGACTCATCGGCATCTATCGCCGCGTGGCGGAGCAACACCCCGTGAATGATGCTGATTGAAGTCGCGGCCTTCGCAGCGGCTCAATTCCTGGTGCAATACAGGTGTCCGGTGGCACCGGCACGGCTGTTCTCGCTCGTCAGCCGAACACCTGTCTCCACGTGCCTGATGTTCCCATAGCCCGCTGACTCGAGGAAGCGTACGATCTCGGCGACCTTCCGCTCCTTGTCGCCCATCGTCTCGCCATGCATTTCGAGATACAACGCAGGCCAACACGCCGCGAGCGTCGCTGACGCGCCCTGGAGCGCATCGAGTTCGAAACCCTCGATATCAACCTTGATCAGGTCCGGCGCCGGCAATCCCTGCTCCGCAATGTCCTCGTCGAGCGTGGTGACGCTGATCGTGCAGCGTTCGACTGAGGCGGCACTCGCGTCGATTCCCGCTGCGATCTCTTCGTTCACGCTCGCGCCGCCGGGCATCAACGGGTCGAATGACATGTTCAGCGTCGCCTTGCGGCTCCCGACCCCGAACGGCCGCACCGTCACATGCTCCATGTGATTGAGCTTCAGGTTCTCGAGCAGTCGCCGACGGTTGCGATCCATCGGCTCGTAGCAGATCACACGAGCCGCCTGCTTTGCGCTGGCCAGCATCGTGAACAGGCCGATGAACGCCCCGACGTCATAGACCACCTTGCCTTTCAGGTCGAGTGACCGGAAGAACTCGTGCTCCTTCGTTTCTGCGCTCGACGCGATCCACTGCGGAACCCAGCCCAGTCCACCACGCCGCCGCATTCCCTTGAGGATACCGTGGTTGACGGTATAGGTGACATTGTCGAACAGTCGCTGACTGATCCACGCCACGACCCGATGCATTGGTGTGGTATGACGATACGGCTGCTCGGATGGTGGCAATGAGGAGGTCATGAATCGCTCACAGGGACGACGAAATGAGAATGGAGAGCAGCAGGTGCCCGGTGGGTGGGCCCTGGTCCGACTGACACTGCCTCGCAGGAGCTGCTGCATGGTACCTCGCCGCACAGGCAGGCACAGGCGACGGCTCATCACTCGAGCGACGTCGCCTGTGCCTCGGAGCCGGCGGTCGGGTCATGGCCACCCTGACTTATTTCACCTCGGCCAGGATTTTCGCAAGCGCTGTCCCGACATGCTTCTCGTAGCGCGCGGCACCGGAAACGCTGAGGTGGTATCCGTCCATGAATTCGGTCGAATCATACGGCCGTGCGTCATCGGGAACGATGACGTCAACGCGCGCATCAGCCGCTGCCGCCGCCACTGCGCGGTCGTCCGCCCTGGATTCCAGGCGCGGGGGAACAAGGAAGACCAGTCTGGCTCTGGAGCGCTTCACCAAATCCGACAGCTCACGAATCCGGGATGCAGCCACTCGCCGAGTCCTGAGTGAGTCTGAGACACCGGCTCGCGCCGGGACAAGCAACGCCGTCAGCTCCTGTGTCCCGGGCAGAAGACGGCTCAGCAGCACCTTTCTCAGCTCGGCACGGAAGCCGTAGAACGCGCTGAAGTGGGAGAGCAACAGCTTTGATATATCCGTTGGGTGAAGACCTGCGTCCCGTCCAAACGGAATGACATCCTGCGCGGCGAGCAGTTTCAGGGCGGAGTAGTCAGAACGGGTTGCATCGCCGGTGAGCTGACCAGCATCGAGCATCAACGCGATGACAGCAGGACGAACGCCACGGCGGGCGAATTGCTTCAGCCCGTATCGCCAATCGAGAAAATGCGTCTGTTCCACCGTCACGCGGCTTGCGCGCCAGGAATCCGGGACGAGGAGTGGTGCGACGCTGTCCCTGATCGCATACAGGAGCAAGCTGTTTCCCACAAACAGCAATGATCGGTCGCCGGAATAGCCGGGTGCACGCTGCAGCTCGGAGGCAACCCGATGTTCGATCCTGCTGGACGGCATCAGCACCCGACGAGTGGCGATTTCAGCGCCAAGCATCAGCAGTACGATGACTGACACCAGCACCAACAGGTGGCGACCACGCGTTGATCCGTCGCTCATCGGAGTGCGCATGTCAGAACTGGAAGTAGATGAACGCCGCCGTGGAGTTCGCGCTGAAGAACAGCAATGCAGCCACTGTCACAGCCGCGAAGGCCACACGCGTGTGCACGGGCGCTCGTTCAAAGGCGTACTCTTCATCATGACGCTCAAGCCTCAGGTCGAGCAGGAACATCGGAATCGCAACGCAACACAGCAGCAGGATCGCAGTGCCGTACTCAGGGCGCCAGGCAAGGTGCCCCAGGCCGGCCAGAAACCGTAGCGCTGCGCGCAACGAGTCTGCGCGGAAGAATACCCAGGCCAGGCAGACCAGATGGAAGACGGCAACTCGGTTCGACCACCGGCGAATCCATGAAATGGGTGCCCCAACTGCGTCACGGGTGGACCCGAGCGCGCGATGAAAGGCTCGCTCCACGGCGAGGCCAGCCCCATGCATCATTCCCCACACGACGAAGGTCCAGTTCGCGCCGTGCCAGAGACCGCCGATGAGCATGGTGAGGAACAGATTTCGCTGCGTCGCCGCCTCGCCACCGCGATTGCCTCCCAGCGGAATGTAGAGATAGTCGCGCAGCCAACTGCTGAGACTGATATGCCACCGTCGCCAGAAGTCCTGCAGACTGATGGCAAGATACGGCTGCCGGAAGTTCACCATGAAATGGAAACCGAGCAGTTGCGCACTGCCCCGCGCCATGTCGGAGTAACCGCTGAAGTCCCCGTAGATCTGCCACGCGAAGGCGTAGGTCCCGATCAGGACAGCCGCCGCGTTAGGCGTTCCGAGATGACCCCCGAATGCGGCGTTCGCCAGCAACGCGCAGGTGTCGGCAACGACGCATTTCCGGAACAGCCCTGAGACGATCAACATCACGCCGTCGAATGCCTTGGCCGCATCGAACGTGCGCGGTTTTTCCACCTGCGGCAGCAGATGTGACGGCTGCTGGATCGGCCCCGCGATCAGGTGCGGGAAGAACGAAATGAAGAGTGCATAGTTCACCAGCGACCGGGATGGCTCCAGCCTGCGCTTGTATACATCAACGATGTACGCAAGCTCCTGGAACGTGTAGAACGAAATGCCTGGCGGGAGCAGTACGTTGAGCAGCCGCGGCGACACGTCAATCCCGACGGAATGGAGAGCCGTCGCCAGCGACTCGGCGAAGAAGTCGTAGTACTTGAAGAAGCCCAGGAACACCAGATTCAGCGATACCGCCGCAAACAGCAGCAGGCGTCGACGACGCGAATCTTCCGAGTCCGCGATCAGGCGGCCGCAGGTGAAGTCGACAAACGTCGATGTGAGAATCAGCGCCAGGAAGCGATAGTCCCACCAGCCGTAGAAGAAGTAGCTGGCGACGAGCAGCATGACATTCTGCTGGCGATGCCGGAGCGCCCAGTAGAGCGGCACCACAGCCAGCAGAAAGACGAAGTACACCGGAGAGTCAAAGAACACAGCGACTCCCGCAGCAGGATCTCTCCCGGGACCTGTCTTCCGGCACCCGCGCGTGAGTCATCTGGCCTGTTGGCGCCGGGCGACCCATGGCCCGTGCAACGGCGCGAAGCTCAGGCCTTCGCACAGCCGTATTCTCCCGCGCTCACCAGCAGATGCCGTCGTAACCGGCGGTATTCGCTGGCTGTTGCGTGAAGAGCCGTGCCAGATCGATGACGGTCTTTGCGGCGAACGGCTCGGCGCCAAGCGCGCGGATCTCGCCGGTGGCGTTGCCGACGACGACAACCGGGGCGAAGTCAATCACTTCCTGGGCGCTGTTTCGCATCAGGGACCAGATATGCGGAATCTCATTCTCGATGTATTCGCGGTTCGATCCCATCAGCTGCGCTTCGGAGACGTCACGGTCATAGATGGCGAGCTCGATCCCCTTGCCCACCATCAACTCGATCAGCGAGACGAGCGGGCTCTCACGCAGGTCGTCGGTGCCAGGCTTGAAACTCATACCCAACATGCCCACACGACGGGCCCCGCTCTGCAGCACGAGGGCAAAGGCACGCTCGATCTGGCGACGATTGCTTTCGAGTGTCGCGCGCAGAATGGGCGTCTCGATGTCGAGCGTCCGCGCCTTCTGCACCACGGCCCGCAGGTCCTTCGGCAGACAGCTCCCGCCGAAGGCGTATCCTGGCTTCAGGTACGCCGCCGAGATGTTCAGCTTGCGGTCTTCGCAGAAGATCCGCATGACTTCGTGACTGTCCACGCCCAGCGCCTTGCAGACATTGCCGATTTCATTGGCAAAACCGACCTTCAGCCCATGAAAGCAGTTACAGGCATACTTGACCATCTCTGCCACGCGCACCGCGACGATGTGGACTGGGGCCTCGATGCCACTGTAGAGCTGTCGGACGGCAGCGGCAGCGTGCTCGCTGTCCGCACCGATGAGCGTGAATGGAGGGTCGAAGAAGTCCTTGATCGACGTGCCTTCGCGAAGGAATTCCGGGTTGCTGCAAACGGCGAAATCCACGTTGGCGGTCTTGCCCGACGCGTTCTCCAACGCTGGCGTCGCGACCCCGTGCACCGTGCCCGGAAGCACCGTGCTCCTGATCACGATGGTGTGGAATCCTGCCTTGGTCCGCAGTGCCGCGCCGATCTCGCTGCACACCCGCTCCACGTAGCTCAGGTCGAGCGCGCCATTTGCCGCACTCGGCGTTCCGACGCACACGAGCGAGACGTCCGTGGCATGCACCGCCTCCGCCACATCGGTCGTGGCGCGCAGCCGGCCGCTCGCAACGACACTCGTCACGAGCTCCGCGATCCCTTCCTCGACGATCGTTGAGCGCCCCGCGTTGACCAGGCCGACTTTGGACGGGTTGACGTCAACACCGACGACGGTGTGTCCCTCGCGAGCGAAGCAGGCAGACGAGACACAGCCAACATACCCAAGACCGAATACGCTTACGGAACTCATGCTCTGGTGACGGATAAGGGGTTTAGCTGCTCAAAGACATCGACCAGACGGTACTCCGAACTCTCGCGTGCGCCCGTCGGAATGTTGCGTCCACTCACCGGCGTCCGGCCGATCTGCAGTCCTGCTGTCACGCCGCGACCGAGCGCGCGGGTGAAACGCTGGTGGCGCGTGGCAGCATCCGGATTGTCGCGGGATCTTCGCCATCAATGAAGATGCGCTGCCACAGTTCGAAGGTGAGGAGTGCCCAGAGCCGCTCCGCGTGGTTCTCTCCGGCGATGTGTCCGGCCACCAGCTCACGAACCGCGTCTCGCTGCAGGAGCCCGCGTGAGAAGACCCGCTCCGAGAGCACGTATTCGTCGAGAAGGTGCCGCCACTCCCCACGCAGCCAGGTGCCGACTGGCACAGGAAAGCCCATCTTCCTGCGCGAAAGGATCTCCGGTGGCAATTCATGCCGCATCGCCTCTCGGAGGATCCACTTCGTCGTCATGCCGCGCAGTTTCACTCGGTCTGGCATGCTCGCCACGAACTCTGCCAGTGGATGGTCGAGGAACGGCACGCGACTCTCGATCGACGCCGCCATGCTCATCTGATCCTGCTTCATCAGCAACTCGTGCAGGTACGTACGGGTATCCGTGTACAACAGCTTTCCGAGAAGGCTCGGGGCATCGCTGTCTGCAAGCGCACTGTGATAGGCCGCATATGCGTTCACGCCCGCGACCGCATCCCGCGCGGCCGGCGTGAGCAGCGCGGCAATGCGTCCGGGCGCAAACACCGCGAAGTTGTCGAAATACATCGCGTCAAGGTTGGCAGGCCGCGAGAGAAACGTGCGGGCCAGCTTGCCACGCACGCCAGCCTGGCCCCGTTCGCCGAGCGCCGATCGCACTGCGCCTCGGACCGCGCCGGGCATGAGGCTCTCCCACACCCGACCGAGTTTCATATTCCCAAGCGTGACCCGGTAGCGATTGTACCCGGCGAGTGTCTCGTCGCTGCCCTCACCACTGAGCACAACCTTGACGTGCTCGGAGGCCAGCCTGGAGACAAAGTTCAGTGCCACAGAACTCGGGTGTGCCAACGGCTCGTCCTCGTGCCACAGCAGCATCGGCAACGACGCCCAGAACTCCTCCGGCGAAACGACGATTTCGTGATGTTCTGTCCGGAACCGCTTCGCAACCATGCGCGCGTAATACAACTCGTTGGCATCCCTCTCGGCAAATGCAACCGAGAACGTCTTGATCGGAGCGTCCACCAGGCGACTCATGATCGCGGTGATTGCTGCCGAATCGATGCCGCCAGAGAGGAACATCCCAAGCGGAACGTCGGCCATCAGTCGCAGTCGGACTGCCTCCTCGAGACGGCTCCGGTACGCCGACACGAGTTCCGCATCGCTCGATTTTGCGAGCTGTGCGTCGGGAACGAACGACAGGTCCCAGTAGCGACGGATCGTGACGTGGCCATCCTTCCAGACCAGCGTGTGGCCTGGTGGAAGGCGCTTCACGCCGGTGAACAGCGTGTCATTCCCGCTCGGCGCATGATTCGCGAGGAAGTCGGGGAACGCTGCCATGTCGAGTCGGGGTGCAGCGGCACCGGCGGCGACCAGTGCCTTGATCTCCGATGCGAAGTACAACGTGCCGTCGTCGGCATGCACATAGTACAGCGGCTTGACGCCGAAGCGATCGCGGGCGAGCGTCAGCGTTCGCTCTCTCCGGTCCCAGACCGCGATGGCGAACATCCCGCGACAATGCAGCACGAAGTCACGGCCAAAGCGCTCGTAGAGATGAAGCACCGTCTCGGTGTCGCAGTGCGTTCGGTACTGCACTCCCTCTGCCTGCAACGTCGCCATGAGTGCAGGATGATTGAAGACCTCTCCGTTGTAGACGATGGTGCTGCGACCGTCGTCGGTCGTCATCGGCTGCGCCCCGTGGGCCACGTCGACAATGCTGAGCCGACGATGCCCAAGGCCGATGGAGCCATCCATGAGAATTCCAGCCCCATCGGGCCCGCGGTGGACCAGCGTGTCGCGCATCCGAACCAGACGCGCCTCGTCCACCGGACGATCGAGGCTCGCAGGGATCGCGATTCCGCATATTCCGCACATGGTCAGGAATCCTTGTTTCTTGACGACATCCCACGGGCTGACAGCGCCACGTCTGTGCACGCCTGCATGCCCGACAGGCCAGGCCGCACACGGCATGCTGCCATGGGGTAATCCGAGTGGATTGGTTCGCGCCTTGTACCCACGCCCACCGTCACTGAGTACAGAGAAGAATGGCTGTCGCGGCGTGACACGTCACGATCGCACCAGCTGTTAGAGCACACGCCGCGGTGATGATACTGACGTATTCCACAGAGACGCGGATCCACCCGGGTGAGTAACGCCTCCCGGCGACCCATGAAGGCACGATGCGCCTTGCCCCGCACGCGCTGCTCACCTGATGCGGATGCATTCCAAGATACTCAGTCGAGGTTCGTGCTTCCACTTTGGTGCGCAGCAGCGCAGCCCCGGGCGATCGCGGTTCCTCACGTGCGGCAAGGCACGGGTCTGAAGCGCCGCTGACACTGCGAGTTACTGCCGTGCGATTCCGGCATGTGCGAGGAATCGCGCGTCCAACCATGCCCCCCTTTTCGGGGCCCGGATCGTCCACGAACGGCAGTCGTCGTCGCTGCTGATATTGCCAGTTGCGATACAGCACCGTGGCTCGACCTGAAGGCACATCGGGCCTGTTACGGGCCTCAAGCCCAGGCCCATATCGACGTTGCTGTGAGAGCCTGTCGTTTTACCGATGAGGTCGACACGTTCGCGGCGTCACCCCTTCGGCCTCCTTTGTGATCGGCGACAGCTGCGGGCTCAAGACGGGAAACTTCGGTGACCGACGCAAATGGGACTGGTCGGCGTGTGCGTGGAGCGTTCGCCATGCGCCAGGTGACCCGGGCAGCGGTTGGAAAGGCATCGGCGATGTGGCGCGAACGAGTGCGACGGCACGGCGTGATACACAGCCCTGGCACGCCGTCCACTGCGGATCCTTACACCCCTTCGTGATTACCCGGCATAGACACGTCGCCAGCCATCGCGTACCGCCTGCCATGTATACCGGTGCTCGGCCTCGTGGCGTGCACGATCCGCGAGTTGAACCGCGAGCTCCGGCTCCGCAATCAGACGCAACGCCGCGGACGCCATCGCCGCAAAGTCGCCACGCGGTACGACGAGTCCATTCTCCCCATCGCGTACGATGTAGGGAATTCCTCCCGCGTCACTGGTCACCACGGGGACACCGGTCGCGAACGATTCGATCACCGAAGTCGGCATGTTGTCGATCAGCGGCGCGTTCAGATACACGTCGCACCTGTCATAGAACGCCGGCATCTGCTCGGGCTTGATCGGTCCAATGAACTTCAGTGACGTCAGGTTCAGCGATCGTGCGAGCAGGTGCAGCTCATTCCTCAATGGCCCGTCGCCAACGATCTCGAGTTCGGCATCCGGATGCGACTCACGAATGACGGCGAAGGCGCGAATCACATCGGCGACCCCGTAATGGACCTCGAAGTTCCTGTTGGCGAGAAACCGCGGGCGGATGACCGTCCGACGCCGGTATGGTAGCGCATCGAGATCAAGGAAATTCGGCACTGCCGTGGCCCGGAGGCCGAACTCCGCGAACACGTCGACCAGGTAGTTCGATGGAACGACGATCTCGTGGGCGAGCCGCAGCAGGGGAATCGCGTGCCATCCCCAGCGCTTCAGGTGATCTCGCGCCTCGCCACTTCGGTAGTTCACCAGCACCCGCTTTCCGAAGAGCCTGCCGATGAGCATCGCAGGCACGGGGGCGAGCAGAAAGCTGGTGTAGCTTGCCGAGAATGCGTGGACAACATCGTAGCGCCAAACAGTCCGCAACAGATTTGCGACGTACAGGACACTGGTGACGAGTGTCCTCAGGTACTTGACGCGCTGCAAGCTGTCGAACGGTTTCGGCAACGATGGATCGACGGGGAGCAGGTCTGCCGTGACCCAGTCTTCTTTTCCGAGGTGTCCGTGGAGTCGCCGGGCCTGAACCGCTTGTCCGCCAAGGAAGCGAAGGGAGGGTGCAACGATCAGAACGCGCATGACGTCAAGGAGATGTGTTGGTGCATCGATCATGCGCGACGCGGCAGGGTGCACAGCGGTCGCACGATCTCACGGCAGGCCAATCCGAAGGTTCGTCTCGGGATCTTCCTTCGACCGCGCCGACTTCCGACTGCTCCGCGACCGACTCGAGCGTGAGGTCGAGTGCGTTCAGGTGCCTGGCGCGGGAGGGATTGCCGATGCCACTTCACCGGCAAGTCGCGGTGCCAGCGATGACGCGAGCGAGTCCGCGCGGGCGATCTCCGACCGGATCTGCTCTTGCGTCCGCGTTGCCCCGAGCGACAGCGGAACCACCAGCCTGACAAGCGCTTCTTCCGTGCGCCCATACAGCGCAGCATCACGCATCAGGTTGTACTTCACCGTGTACTCGTTGCTCTCGATGCGTCCGCGTCCCTGGTACCAGTAGTACACTGCGGCGTACGAGCCCGAGTTCGCGAGCACGTACTTGTTCATGTTGCGCGATCCCATCCCCGAGACACCGCGGATAGGCAGTGTCGCGCTCTCAACCGGTTCCCAGCCAGCGCCGGGCAGACAGTTTCGCGGCGAATGGATGGACTTGCCCTGCGTCTGGTACGTGTAATAGCCAACGTACAGGCTGAAGACTGACAGCGTGTCCTTCATGTACACGCGATTCACATACTCATCCATGCCCGCGACACGCTGCGAGTTCGTATCGACTTCGATCGACTTGTGGGTGTAGCCAGGCACCGAATCAAGGATCGCGACGATTGGCTTCACCGGCTTTGGGCGATCCTGCTCGTGCGTCATGCCAAGCAGGCTCAGGCCAGCGGCCAGAATCATCGCCGGAACGAAGCTGGATACATCAGCCATGGACCACACCCTCCTGCTGGCCGCGCCGGGCCGCCTTGCCTTCGATGAACAGCAGCAGCGACGCAACCGCGCCGAGCGATGCAAACGCGATCACGAACATCAGCCAGCCTTCCGTGGTGTGCATGAAGCCCGACCCGGCTTCGGGGCTGACGAAGTACACGAGGAACGCCGTCAGGAAGATCCGGAATCCGTTGATCAGAATCGCCATCGGCACGGCAAGCACCAGCAGCGTGACCCGTGACCACGGCTTCGCGAGCAGCATCGCGCCAAGCAGCACGCCGAGATTCACGAGCGCCGTCAGTGATCGCAAGCCACTGCATGCCTCGGCCACAAACAGGTCGTGTCCGGGGATGCGGATGACGTTACCGTTGAGCATCACCGGGATATTGCGCCACTCGATCAGCGATGCGCCGATGCGCGACGCAACGAGTTGCAGTGGCGCGGTGAGCTTGACGATGACCAGCTCGGGAAGCGGAATGGCAAGACCGAGGAGGACAAACGGCAGCCACCACGCGAGCAGTTGGCGCACCCCGAAAAACCAGAGGATCAGGCCGGCGGCGCCCATCAGCATCGACACTCGCATCGTGAAGAGTTCAGCGGCGAGATCAGAGATGTATCGGATGCCAATGGCGGCGAGCAGA
This sequence comes from Gemmatimonadaceae bacterium, assembly GCA_031373905.1. Classification (GTDB taxonomy): domain Bacteria; phylum Gemmatimonadota; class Gemmatimonadetes; order Gemmatimonadales; family Gemmatimonadaceae; genus JACMLX01. The sequence goes on from JANMNM010000261.1 coordinate 37,342, forward strand.
AACGCCACCGCAAGCGCAATTGCAGGCTTGCGAACTTCCTTGATGCCGGTCTGAAACGCGAACCAGAATGCGAGTGGTGCGAGGAGCAGCCCGGTACCAGAATCAGGATTGTCGAAATTCGTCCAGTCGCGTACCAGGAGGTACGCCGGCTTCGCGTACAGAGCCGCGAAGAACACCAGCGCAGCACCGAGCGGAAGCCAGAGCTGTCGTTCCATTACAGCGGTCCGGCGCTGTGCGACGCCGAGTGCAGCTTCTGTCACCGTTCGAGCCTCTCAATGGAATTGAACCTGCGTTTCACGTCAAACAGCCCGGGTTGACTTGGTGCTGGAAAGATCGCACAGCGGCGGTTCGCCTTGAAGGCCCACCCTTGGTTCTGGCGCCAGGCATGCGCGCCAGACAGCCTGTGCGTGCAGGATCACTTCGGTGATGAATAGACGCCGAGCCGTGTATACACGTCACGCGCGCACGGGGATCGAAGCAATCACCATTGGCCGCCCACCCGATCAGGGGCTGCTCCCGCCGCCAGGGCGTCGCCAGAACGCGGGACTCGATGACACTCAGGCGCATACCGCTTTGACCGTGTGTGTTCCGATCAGCCTTGCGTTCCAGAGGGGCTCGAAGCGGCCGATCGTCTCCCCGGCGTACTCGTCAACCGTGAGCAAGGTGACTGCCAGGTGACGGCCAGGTGACTGCCAGGTGACTGCCAGGTGACGGCGGGAGGACCGTACGCAGGCGTGCAATCCTGTATCGGTGGCACACGATGCCGACCAACCCGGAGGGGCTGTCCCCGTTTCGTGCGTCGCGGGAGGCTGATCGCACCGGGGGTCGAGGGTGTGGGTCCACGATCACAGTGGGAAGTGGATTCTCAGCGGAGGAGATGCAGAGCACGTTCCGGGCTGTCGGTGGCTGGGCTTGTATCGGAGAAGGGCCACTCGCGCGAGCAGATGGTCGGGTTGACCGGCGGCTGAACCAGGGCGGTGGTCCTGATGTGCTTCCCGGTGGCGGGAGATGCCGTGGCGCGCAGCCTTGCTCCAACTCCGGGTACGAGAGCGACGAGCGCAATGGCTGTCGGGCCGCACTCGTCAGGACGACACGAACGCCGCTTGTTCCCGCAGTGTCCTGCGCACCAGAACAGTTGTCCGCCGCCGACTTCGGTCCACGCCACATCGAGAAGCAGCCCGGCTCGAGTCTGTCGTCGGGCGCGTGCTGTTCTTCCGTGACACCGTTGAACGCGTGATTGGGATCGGGCCATGTGTTTGGGCTGCATGCCATCCGTGACAGCCTGCCGGGACAGGGAGACCGAGGCCGCAGCAATACCCGGTAACCGCGCCGATGCGAAAGGCTCGGAGTAACTTCCAGCGTATCAGCGCGTTGCATCCCTGCGCTCTCTGGCGACTGTGGCCTTGGCCGCACAGGGAGGCACGACGTTTGAGCGTCTTCTTTTCCATTCTCCGGCCGGGCGAGACAACCTGTGCAGACCCTTCTGGACGTAGCTTCGCTGCTGCTCAGCGCGAGCCGCCCTGTGCTCTTCGCCGCAGCCTGTGTCGTTGCCGTTGCGTGTGCCCTCAGCTGGGCCACGAGGACGCGCAGGGTCAGCCCATTCAGCGCGCTGGGTCGGTTTGCGCGCGCCCGGGTGGATCCATTGCTGCAACCCGTTGAATCAAGTGTCCTTCGGGCCGGTGGATCGCACTCCAGCGTTCCGTGGTGGGGGCTCGCCGCATTCGTCGTAATGGGAATTCTCGCGCAGTCGTTGCTCGAGTACGTCGTTGTCCTGTTTGCATCGACGGTGGCCGGACTTGCGTCAGGTCCGAGGGGTGCAGCGCGGGCAGTGGTATCACTGTTGTTTGGCGTGCTTCAGGTTGCGCTGTTGATTCGTGTTGTCTCGTCGTGGTTCCCGCGCTTCGCGGACGCGCGCGCGTTGCGCTGGACATATCGACTCACCGAGCCGATGCTCGCGCCTCTGCGGGCGGTTCTGCCTTCGCTCGGACCTTTCGACATCACGCCGCTGGTGCTCTACTACCTCATTCGTCTGGTCGGCGGGTTCGTCGTGAGTGCGATATAGCTTCGCCCCGTCGGATGCGCTTCAAACGCACAGCGTGTTGAATGACGCTGGCCGCGCGGTCCGGTGGCGCGGCGCCTGTCCGCGGAGCGGCTGCAGTTCGATGTCGACGACGCCCCAAGCGGATCTGAGGAGCACGGAGCGCGAGGCATTTCGCTCTCGCTGGCGACGCGTCCGCACATGCCTCATCTGAAGGCTTCTCCGCCGTTTACTGCCGTGCATCGGTGTCGCTTCGGCGGGCGGATCAAGAGCGCGCGCACTGCAGCGGGGTCGAAGCAGAAGGTCCCGGCGTGTCGCACTAAAGTTCGCTGAACGCTCGTCGGCGCGCGAGCAGAGGGTCTCGTTGAGAGCGCATGAGTTGGCACAGAGTCCGGCTTTGCCGCCTCTGGGGTGCGTGCTGCAGCGACGGCGGGAAAGCCTGAAAACGGGGGGGCGATCTGCTGACCGCTCGCACGCCGTAGATGACACGAGCCAGGCGATGGCCACGGCTCCGGGAGAATCTGATGACTGGCCGTCGATCAGCCGCGATCAGGTTTCTCGGAAAAGCGAAAGTGGGGGGGCGGGCCCGAGAAACCCCCCCCCCAATAAACCCAAGTGGGTGTGTTTAACCCTGGGACGCGGTTGGGCACCAGCCAAC
>JANMNM010000266.1:0-6119 GCA_031373905.1 Gemmatimonadaceae bacterium
CGCCCCTCGCCCCGACGCGCGGAACTGGGCGAATCGCAGGCCGACGCCGCGATGATGATGGGCGACCGCGTGCGGTGGAGCGCCGGCCTTCTCCCGTCGCCTCCGGGCAGCACGCTGTGCAGAGCGATGGAGTGATGTCACGCGTGGATCATAACCCGGCGGGCTGCAGAAGGACGTGCATGACTCCAGCCCCCCGCTGTACGCGCGCCGCGGTCATACATTTCCGCACATGCGCCCCACGACTAGATCCCGCCTCAAGTCGGCCTTCCTCCTGGCCGCCGCCTGCGCCGCACTCCTCCCTGCCGCGCCGCGCACACTCTCCGCGCAGAGTCGCAGCTACAGTCAACTGACGTCGCTCTTCGCCGAGTGGCGCGCCTTCGAAGAACCACGACGCATCAACGCGATCCCCGACTACGGGCGTGCCAGCAACGCGCTCCGGCTGCGTGGCGTCGCCCGCATGCTGAACACGCTGAGCCGCATCGATACCACCGGCTGGACCGTGCCGGAGCAGGTGGACCTGCACATCGTGCGCGCGGAGATGAATGGCCTGAAGTACAACCTCACGGTGCTCACGCCATGGTCGCGCGATCCGGCATACTACGCGTCCATTCGCACGGAGGAGAGCGACACGCCTGCCGAGGAAGGTCCCACGATTCACGGCGCCATCCGGTTGTGGAAGTACCCCGTGTGGCCGCGCACCCGGTTCGAGACATCGCGGCCGCTGACCGCCGAACAGTCGGCCGATCTGGCGGCGAAACTTCGTGCCATCCCCACGTTGCTGCGACAGGCCCGCATCAACCTCGCCGGCGGGAACGCAAAGGACCTCTGGGTCGGTGCGGTGAAGCCATTCGACGAGCAGCATGAAACGCTGCTCGAGCTCCGCAAGCTCGTCGGCAACGGCGACGCAGCGCTCGCCTCGGCCGTCGATGTCGCAGCGGAAGCCACGAAGAGTTTCACCGACTGGCTGCGTGTCGAAGCGCCGAAAAGGACCGGCCCGTCAGGCATCGGCAAGGCGAACTACACCTGGTTCCTCAAGAACGTGATGCTCGTGCCACTGACGTGGGAGGACGAAGTGACCATCACACGCCGCGAGCTCGCGCGTGCACACGCGTCACTGCGGCTCGAGGAGCAGCGCAACAAGGACCTGCCGCCGATGCCCACGGTGGAGACACCCGAGGCATACGCCGCACTGCAGGATGCTGCCATTAAACGCTACACGACATTCGTGCGTGATCGCGGCATGGTGACGTATGAACCCTGGATGGAAGCCGCGCTGCGCGAGCGCACCGCCCAGTTTGCCCCCGCAGCGACGCGCAATTTCTTCGCGCAGACGTATGTCCGCGACCCGATTCCGTTGTGGACACACCTCTGGCACTGGTGGGACAACGGGCGCTTCCGCGAGCATCCGCATCCGAGTGTCATCCGCCGCACGCCGTTGCTCTACAACGTCTGGATGAGCCGCGCCGAAGGAATGGCGACGTCGATGGAAGAGTGGATGATGCAGGCCGGGTTGTACGACTCGTCGCCGCGGTCGCGCGAGATCGTCTGGGCGATGCTCGCCGCACGCGCCGCGCGCGGACTGGGCAACCTCTACGCACACTCGAACGAATACACGATGGCGCAGGCGGCGGACATGCATGTGCGCTGGACGCCGCGCGGGTGGATGCGTCGTGACCCGCTGCTGGGGTTCGAGCAGCATCTCTATCTCCGGCAGCCGGGCTACGGTGCGACCTACGTCACCGGCGGCCGTCTGATGGAAGAGGCGATGGCCGAGCGCGCTCGGCAGCTTGGTGATCAGTTCACGATGAAACGGTTCCTCGATGAAGTGAACAGTGTGGGCATGATCCCGGTGAGCCTCGTGTACTGGGAACTGACCGGCGATGACCGGATGGTGCGCGAGCTGAAGGCTGGAGTGACGCCGCGTCCGTTTCGGTAGCGGGACTCACACAGACTGACGGGCACTCGCAAGCTCAGGGAGCCACTCGGCAATATCGGGTGGCTCCCTCTTTATATGCGCATTCAGACAGAGTGCGTGAAAATGATTACGCGTGCACCGTACCACGTCGCGTGCGAAGGGCGTTCGTTGCAATCATCGGCGCAAGTGGTCTTGCAACTACCCTGTCGCCGAGCGTAGCGTATGGCCATGGCGGTACATACCCGAAGGTTCACAGCGGACGAACTCGACGACCTGCCGGACGACGGCAATCGGTACGAGGTCATCGACGGCGAGCTGTTCGTGACGCCGGCGCCGATGCGTGTGCACCAGCGGTTGCAGATGGAGCTCATTCTCCTTCTTGGGCCCTATGCGAAATCCTGCGAACTGGCGCTGTTTGCTGCGCCGACGGCGGTGCGTGCGTCGGCCGTGACCGAGGTTCAGCCCGACCTGCTCGCGATTTCCAGAACCACAGACGTTGCTGAGGGCGAGAATCGAATTCGCATGCCAGCGCTTTGGCTCGCCGTGGAAATCCTGTCGCCGTCGACGAAGCGTCTCGATCGGGAGCGAAAACGGAAAGCGTACCTCGGGAACGGCGTCCGAGAATACTGGATCGTCGACGGCGCGACGCGGCGGGTTGAAGTCTGGACGCCAACGAGCAAGTCTGCGCGCGTTACGGCTGACACGCTGATCTGGCATCCGGTGCCTGAGCGTGCGGCGCTCCGGATCGATCTGGAGGCGCTGTTTCGGGAGGTGTATCGCAATGAGTAGACAGTGGAAGCAGGGGTGTGTACGCGTCCGTTGGTCGAGTAATGTTGCGTGACCTGGTGTCGTTGGGTCGCTGAGACGACGCTACATCCCGAGCTGTGCACGCAGCGCAACCATGTCACAGCGTTGCGCGGCCGGGGCCTGATTTTCGTGGTACTCCATTTCGCGCAGCAGCGACTTCAGTGCCGCGTGGTGCTTTGGATCGGCGGCCGCCTGCTTCGGTGTCAGCCCGCCCAGTGCCGGAATGTTGTCATCCAGCCAGCGTTGCATGTACTCCTCACTGAACTGGCGCATCATCTCGTCCATCTCAGGCGAGCTTTCCGGCGGGGGTGGCAACAGACCCGACTGTTGCGCATCGCGCGCATCCTTGATGAGCTGCTGCACATCCTGTTCTTCGCGGATGCGGTAGCGGGCCAACGTGCCGAGCGCCGTGGTGACCGCGGATTTCATCGCATTTGCTCGCGCCACGGAGTTCGTCTCCACAAGCAGGTGCGACTTCTCGATTTCGATGCGTGCGATCACGGTCAACCCTTGCTCGCCGCGTTGTGCCGTGGGGCCGGTCTTGGCGGCACCCGACTTCATGACGAGGATTTGCGTGCCCTCCTCATCCTCCGTCACCGGGTCCGCGCCTTCAAGTGTGCCGAGTGCCGCAATGACTGCCGCGCGCCGCGCCGATGGGAAGTCGAATCGATCGGTGATGAGTGCCAGCGGATCGCCGTCCGTGTTCGCGATCTCGGGCGGCGTGCTCTGCAGTTCGGTGAGCATGCGCCAGATGTTCAGCATATCGATGTGCGCGTCCGGATCCATCAGCCGCTCTGGCTTGACCGGGCGCGTGCGGACCCGAAAGTACTTCCGCATGCTCGTCACAGCGCGATCGGCAAATCGCGGTGTCAGCGGCCGCGGATGAACTCCGGCGATGAACGCAATGCCCTCGCACTCGACCACGCGCGCGAGCATTGCGAGATGCACAGAGACTGTGTGCGACGCGCGCACTTCGTGTACGAACGCCGTCGCGCCTGTGAGAAGGTCGGTGAGTGAGAAGCCAACTCCTGGCTCGATCTCGTTCACCTGCCAGATGGACAGCCGTGTTCCGAGTTGCGAGAGGAGAACGGATTCCTGCGCTGCTGTGAGCTTCGCCCGTCGATCGAACGCCATCAATCCTGCGACGGAATCGCCAGTATCACTCACCGGACAGTGAAATTCGATCCACGGGACCGCAAGTTCGAGCTCCGCCTCCTCCATACCTGGCACAGCGTCCTCAATGAACATCGCGAGTGCCTCGCGAAACCATGCGTTGCCAAGCCGTTTCGCGATGTACCGCATCAGGGCGCCGTGCAACTCCATGTCGGCGCGTTTGACCGCGTTCGCAACGGCGACCACCGGGTCCAGTGACACCACGTTCGCCGCCGCGGCTCCGCAGCACTTCTTGTACTTCAGTCCACTGCCACACGGGCACGGGGCGTTGCGGGGAATGGACATTGGGCGCCGGGGTTGTGGGGGACGGGAAAGGTGGCGAATGGGAAGGCGAGTGGGGAGCGGGTACGGTGGAGTGAATCGGTGGCTGGAGAACGTGCACGGCCGCCCGGCGAACGGGGCGTGATCATCCCGCATGTGCCCTTGCCACTCACCTGTCGCCGAGCGTAGCGTATGGCCATGGCGGTTCATACCCGAAGGTTCACTGCAGACGAACTCGACGACCTGACGGACGACGGCAACCGGCACGAGGTCATCGACGGCGAGCTGTTCGTGACGCCGGCGCCGATGGTCGTGCACCAGCGGGTGCTGATGATGTTTCTGCGACGGATGGATTCGTACGCTGACAACTCCGGACTGGAGTTGCTCCCCGCACCAACGGTCGTGCGCGCATCGCCGGTGACCGAGGTGTAGCCCGACCTGCTCGTATTTTCTGGCGCCGCTGATGCGGTGGGGAATGGGAAGCGCATCCGAATGCCAGCGCTCTGGCTCGCCGGGGAAATCCTGTCGCCGTCGACGACGCGACTCGATCGGGAGCGGAAACGGAAAGCGTATCTCGGGAACGGCGTCCGAGAATACTGGATCGTTGACGGCGCGGCGCGGAGGGTTGAAGTCTGGATGCCAACGAGCAAGTCGGCGCGCATTGCGGCTGACACGCTGATCTGGCATCCGGTGCCTGAGATCGACGCGCTCCGGATCGACCTGCCGTCGCTCTTTTGTGAGGTGTACCGCGACGGGTAAAGACCTCAGTCCCCCTTCGTCAACCTCGCCTCCGAGTCACGCTCGACCACGATCGTGAATTCTGTCGCGATCGCCACGATGCTCGCGACGGCGGCCCAGAACGGCAACAGCACCACACCCGCCAACCCGGCGCTGAGCGGCATGTCGATCAGTGTGCGGCCACTCGGGTTCCGCACGAGCACTCGGCGCACGTTGCCTTCGCGGATCAGTTTCTTGAGTGTCGCCTTGAGCTTGTCGCCCGCGACCTTGATCTCTTCCATGGGTGCCTCGTGGCGGGGGTGACGCGTGCCGGTGACGCGAGGGGCGTGCGTTCACGCTGCTGCCGCACAATACGGCATTTCGTGACTTTCGGTTTCCGGGCGCTGTTCCGGGCGACCCCGTCGCGCAGCCGGCGATCTGTTCCCGTCACACCGCACTCGGCGCGCTATCGTGAGCGCGCGGCCTTCACCCCGAACCGCCCGTTGATCCACTCCCCGACGATCCCCATCGCCTCCGGCGAAAACGTCTCCGCGATCATGTCGTACTCGGTCAGCGCCCCCGTCCGCGCATGCTGAAAGAAGTGATTGAGCCCCGGCAGCTCACGAATCGTCACATCCCGGTTCCGCCCCAGTGCCGCGCGGATCGTCGGCAGATTCTCGGCCGACGGCACCTGCTTGTCCAGCGTGCCGTTGAGCGCCAGGACCGGCACCCGGACCCGTGCGAGCACCGCACCCGGATCGTATCGCAGGAAGTAGCGCATCCACGGCCCAGCGTACTGCGTCGCGAAGGCATCGCGCTGCACGGGCGTGGCGCCAAGTGCGGCCAGACGATCGTCGGTGAAGAACACGCGCAATTGCGTGGCCGCGTCTGCGGAATCGCGCGCGTTGCGCACCATCTCGAGGAGCGAATCAACCGTCGCCTGCGTGCGCCCAAGCTGCGCTTCCGGAATGCCCTCGGCCATGCCCATCAGCAAACGCTGCGAGAGCAGCAGCTGCTTGGTGGCCGTGCCAGGTCCCGCCAGCAGCACGAGGAACTTCACGCGCGGATCGTTCACCGCAGCCAGCGGCCCGATCATCCCTCCTTCACTGTGGCCGACGAAGCCGATCGCGCGCCGATCGATCTCAGCGCGCGTGCGCAGAAACTCCAGCGCCGCCGTGGCGTCAGTCGCGAAGTCGGCGGAGGTGGCGCTGCCGTGATCACCCGTCGAGGCGGCGAAGCCACGATC
>JANMNM010000271.1:0-2154 GCA_031373905.1 Gemmatimonadaceae bacterium
GCCGTCGCGCAGGCGCTCTCGGCCAAGGTGAAATCGCTGGGCGGCCTGATCGAGGTGAGCGACCTGGCAGCCTATCCCGTGATGCCGATGCGACCGCTGTGTGCCGCGTGGCACGGGTTCACCGTGCTCGGCGCCCCGCCGCCGATGGGCGGGGCGGCGGTGCTGGAGATGTTGCAGATCGCCGACGCCGCCGGCATGAGCACGGCAGAGGGCTTCACTGATCAACCGTCGGCCGTCACCAGGCTCGCGGACCTGATGCGCCTGGGCAACGCCGACGGCAATCGCTGGCGCGGAGACCCGACGTCGCTTCGCGTACCGGCCCGCGGCGTGTCGCAACAGGGGTTCGCCGCGCAGCGTGCAACGCTGGTTGGTGGCGCGATGGTCGATACCGTGGTTGCCGGTGACCCGAACGCGTTCGAGACGACTGCGGGACCGTCCGCATGCGCCGCGCTCGATCCGTATCCCGCCGCGAGCGTGACCGAGCCGGTGCCGTCAGGACGCGAGGCGTCGGGAGCCTCACTGGATCTGGCCAACACGAGCTTCACCTCGCACCTCTCCGTGATCGATGCCGAGGGCAACGCGGTGTCGGCCACCACGACCGTTGGAGTGCTGTTTGGGTCGGGGGTGTACACGGGCGGCTTCTTCCTCAATTCCGCGGCCGCGAATTTCGATGCGAAGACCCGCGGCCCGAACCGCTACTCGAACTCCACGATGTCGCCGACGCTGATCCTCGATGGATCGAAGGTGAAGCTGGTGATCGGCGCTGCCGGCTCGCAGTACATCCAGCCGGCGATCCTGCAGGTGACGATGCGAATGCTGGCGTTCGGCGAGGATCCGGGGAATGCGATCACCGCGCCACGGATTCACGCCAGCCCGAACACGCGCGAGGTCGAGGTGGAGCCGGGGTTCACCGGTGGCGTGTACGCCGCGCTGATCGCCCGCGGATACCGGCCCGTGAGCCGCGTGGCGGATATCTCCTTCGGCGGCGTCCACGCGGTGCTTGTCCGGAAAGACGGGATGCGGATTGGCGTCGCCGATCCCCGCCGCGATGGGGTCGCGGTCAGGCAATAACCCAGCGCGGCGAGCAGGAGGCGCCTCAGTCCCTCTCCCCGGCGCGCCCGGCGAGCTTGACCGCAGGAGCGACCTGAACGAAACTGACGGACGATACGTCGTCCTCTTTCGGCTCGTAGAGCCCTGTTTCCAGCCTCGTGCCCCATCCCAGCCGGTTGCCGGTCACGGTTGTTGTCCCGACGCTGAACGAAGTCGATCGCCTGCGGGCGTGTCTCGACTCGGTCCGCTGGGCGGCGCAGGTGATCGTGGCTGACGCCGGATCGAGTGACGGCACGGTGGCCCTCGCCCGGAGTCTCGGTGCCGAGGTGATCGAACCACGCGGGCTGACGATTGCGGGCCAGCGGAACGCCGCGATGGATGTCGCAACGCAACCCTGGGTCCTCGCGCTGGATGCGGATGAGCGCGTCTCGCCTGAACTGGCAGCGAGCATTGCAGCGGCGGTGGCCGCCCCCGTTGCCGACGCCTACAGCATCCATTTCCGCAATCGCTATCTGGGCGCCCCAATGGAGCGCGGCGGGTGGGGACGCGACCGACATGTCCGTTTCTCCCGCGCCACGCTGCGCTGGGGGATCAAGCAGGTGCACGAGCATCTCGTGACCGTCGGGCCGGTTGGCGAACTGTCCGGTCGCATGGAGCATGATTCGTATCGCGACCTGCAGCATCATCTCGTCAAGGTGACGACATACTCGGCATGGGGTGCCGCCGATCTGCAGTCGAAAGGCAGGACGGCGGGTGTTTCACACCTGACCTTCAGGCCCTTCTGGCGCTTCATCCGCTGCTACTTCCTGCAGGGCGCGTTTCTCGACGGCAAGCGCGGCCTGATCTTCAGCGTGGTGCACGCGTGGTCGGCGTTCGCGAAGTATGCGCTGCTGTGGGACATGAACCGCCGGGGCGACGCGTCCGCGATCGACGCGCGCAAGGTTGACCACGCTCCGAGCCTTGCCACACCAGCGAGCCCGGATCCTGCGCCGGGTGATGATCACGAGAGCGGCCAGCGCGTCGGCAGCACGGCCTGATCGATGCGTGTCCCGGCGCTGTGCTACCATCGCATCGAAGTGCCTCCGCCTGGTTACGAGCACGACT
>JANMNM010000281.1:0-12319 GCA_031373905.1 Gemmatimonadaceae bacterium
CGCCGTGAGCTGCGCCGTCTCCGTCGCCGAGAGCACCAAGGGCTGTAACTTTGGACCACGGGGCATCGATAATTCTCGCGTGAGGGATGCCCCAATACCAGTGCAAGAAACACTCCACGAACTTCTAACTCATGACACTAGTGTGCCGCTAGCGTTTGACGTACAGAAGCGTCATCACCACAGCCACCGCAGTTGCCACTGCGGCAATCGCCCACGGCACCCAGGCTGGCGTCGTCGGGAGCGTCGTGATTGCGCGCCCGTCGCCGGAATTGCGCGCGGTCGGCTCCCCACTCAGCGCCCTGACGATCTCGCCGCCGCTCTGCGGGCGATCAGCCGGCCGCTTTTCGAGCATGCGCATGGTGATCGACTCGAGGCGTTTCGGTACATCCGGACGTTTCACGGCAATGGGCTCTGGCTTCCGCTTCGCGTGCGCCTCGAACACGACCTGCGGCGAGCGGCCGGAGAACGGGGGGTGGCCTGTGATCATCTCATACGTCACCACGCCGAGCGCATACAAGTCGGCGCGATGATCGAGCGCCGGGTCGCCCAGTGCCTGTTCGGGCGCGACGTACGTCGGTGTGCCAAGGCTCGTGCCGGCCTGCGTGATGCGGATCAGCTCCGTTTCGGCGGTGGTGGCCTTGAGCAGCGCCTTGCCGATGCCGAAATCGAGGACGACAGCCTGCCCGTGGAAGAACATCACGTTTTCCGGCTTGATGTCCCGGTGGACGATGCCCTCGTCATGGGCGTATGCGAGCGCGCGGGCGACCGATTCGATGATGACCGCGATATCGCTGAACGCCATCGGGCGCTCGCGGTTGATGCGTTGCCGCAACGACTCGCCATCCACGAACGGCATCGTGTAATAGAGATGCCCCCCGGCCAGTCCGGATGAGAGCAGCGGGACGATATTCGGATGCTGGAGGCGTGCCGCCAAACCGATCTCCCTGCGGAAGCGATCAGCCGACAGAGTGGCGGCGAGTTCCGGAGCGAGCACCTTGATCACGACCTGACGGTGCAGCGCCTTCTCCATTGCCACGAACACGCGCGACATGCCGCCGCGAGACAACTCCCGCTCGATGGCGTAGAGGTCGGCCAGCGCCAGCTGCAATTCGGCCTGCAGGTTGTCCTTAGCCATACCATGTACCGGTGTGTGGATTAGGAAAAGTACACCCAGAAACGCGGCCGGATAGGCGCACCTGCTCCAGGTGGCTGACCGTCGACGACGACTGCCGCTCGCGGCCAGACCGGCAGTGCCGGTACGCTCTTGCCAACGGCGTCCGTGTGAGGCGACACTGTCGGCATGAAATCCAACCGCTGTCGTGGAGCGCTGCCCGTGGTCACAACCCGGCGCACCCGGCGGTGGAGACAGATTGTCCGGCTGATCGCGCTGACGGGCTTCGTCGCTGCCTGCGGTGCCCCTGCGCGACGTTCGCCGAAACGGGCGCCACGCACGGGACCGGACCGTGTGCTGGTGGTCATCAACTCGCGCAGCGCGGCCAGTGACTCGGTGGGGCGGTACTACGCGAAGCGACGGGGAATCGACCCGACGCACATCGTTCGGCTGGACCTGGACGACGATGATGAAATTGGCGACATCGCGTTTCAGACGGACATCGTGTCGCCGGTCCGCGCTGCAATCGAGGCGCTCCCCGTCCGCATCGACTTCATCGTGCTCACGACGGGGATCCCGATTCGTGTGGCGCGCAAGAACGGCTACAGCGTGGATGCGCAGCTCGCTGGGATGAACCTGGCAATCCCGCCGATGGTGGGCCTCGACAGCGCGTGGCTGGCCGAGTACCGCAATCCGTACTTCAACGCCACCAAGCCGTTCAGCAGCGACGAGTACGGGATGTACCTGGTGACGCGACTGGCGTGTGGCAGAACCTCCGATTGCCTCGCGCTGGTGGATCGTTCGATGGATGCGCGTGCGTCGCACGGGCCATTCTTCTTCGACGCGACGTCGTTCAGCAAGGGCACTGGTGCGTACGCGGAGATGAATCGATTGCTGTTTCGGGCCGCCTATCACCTGGAAACGAATGGCGTCGAGGCCCAGCTGGATACGGCGGCCGCCTTCGTCGCGCCCGCCGGCCCGGTGATGGGCTACGTCAGCTGGGGCAGCAACGATACGCATTTCGACAGCGTGGCATACCACGCCATCCGATTCCAGCCTGGCGCATTGGCCGAGACATTCGTGTCGACCAGCGCACGAACGTTCGGGCCGACCGTGGGCGGTCAGAGCCGGATCGTCGACCTGATCGCGCAGGGCGTCACCGGTGTGAAAGGATATGTGAGCGAGCCGTACACGCTGGCGCTTGCAAATCCGGACATCCTGTTCGACCGGTACCTGCGTGGCGCGACCCTGGCGGAGGCGTTCTATGCCGCCTCGCGCATGGTACTGTGGAAGGACATCGTGATTGGCGACCCGCTCTGCGCGCCATACGCGCGATCTTCCGGGCCGACGGCAAACCCATAGCGTCAGGTCTCTACAGTTGTCCCGTCGATCCCCAGTTCGCCAGCAGTGCCTGATACGCGGGATCGTCGTACCGCGCCAGGCGGAACACCCGTTCGTACGATGGGATCGCGCCGCCGACGACATGCTGCGCAATCAGTTCACCTGCTGCCGGCGCCGCCATCAATCCGTAGCCCGACAACGCGGCATTCACGTACGCCCCCTCGATGGCCAACGGGCCGATCAGCGGACGGTTCTCGGCGGTCTTCGTGTAGTATCCGCCGTCCACGTACACCGGCGGCAGGCGGTCGAGGTACCGCTCCAGCCCAGGAGCCAGGCGCACCATTCCGCGCATCACCACTTCCGGATAGAACGGGTCGTCCGGCAGCGGCAGTATGGGCATGTCATAGTGATGGGAGCTGTGATAGTCCCACAGCATCAGCACCGTCTGGTTGTTTCCATACCCCTCCGGGCGCAGATGAATTCCGGCCGGCATCGGTTCAGCGAGCCATCGCGTCTCATCGCTTGACGCGAGTTCCGCGCGTTCCTCCTCGGACCACGTGAGTGTCTGCGCGTCATCGAGGATCACGAGACCCGTGTTGCGATCGATGACGCCCAGCGTGTCCTCGAAGGCCACCTTGAGATGCATCTCCGAGAAGAGCGGCAGGGTCACGCCGATCAGTTGCGAGACCTGACTGGCAAAGGGACCCGCGCAATTGACGAACATCGGTGTCGCAATGCGTGCGGTCGTGCCATCCGTACAGGCGACTTCCACCGCGTCAATCCGTCCGCCCCGCACATCAACGGTGCGCACCCGGCCCGATATCGTCGTTACTCCTGCCGCGCGCGCCTCCTCGAGCAGGTACATGCCGAGCTGTTGCCCGCTCAGCCAGCCGCATCGGCGTGCGTGAAGCACGGCGACCACGTCGTCTGCCAGAAACGGAAACTGCGCACGAATCGCCGCGTGATCGAGGAACAGGTCAGCGCCCGTGGGATGATCGCGATAACCACGGTGCGCACTCGCCCGATACGCCACTGCGTCGGCCGCGCTGCGATACACGCGCAGGTCTCCCGACCCCTGCGATTCGGCACGGCGCGCGTCCGAGAGAAACTGCTCCGCCTTCGACGCGCTGGCGGTGGCGTACACATACCCGCGACGATTGAGCAGGAAACGATCGTCACTGGCATCAGCCCACTGCTCCAGCAGGTCGATGCTGCGATTCATGAACCGCACCATCGCGTCGTCCGGACCGGGCCACCAGTTGCGGTATGCCTCGGTGGACTTGTCGCTCGTGAGCGTCAGCGGTGGCAGGTCATCGACCAGCACGATGTTCTTCACGCCGCGGAGCGCGAGCGCGTGCGCGGTGGCGATGCCGGCGATCCCGGCACCGCAGATCACAACGTCACTGGTGGTGTTCATTGACCGAAATTAGCACAGCGGTCGGCAGGGCGTCCCGGCGGCGTGGGGCACTGCCCGCGCCGGCACACGACGCCTATTTCGACGGCGTGCCCAGATACGCCGTCAAGCGGCGGTTCAGCGGGTGCTCACGGAAGCGATCGAACTCCATGAAGTACCCCTCCGGGTCGTACCCGACAAATGCGCGATACCGTCCCTGTGCATCGTCGTTCAATGCCGTTCCCCGCAACGGGAACGTCGCATTGCGCGTCACATGGCCGTGCCAGCCGTCAATGTCGTCGATGATGAACGACACGTTGACGGCCTTCGTCTCGCTCCAGCGATTCATCCCGCGGCGCTCGTCCACCAGGCCCACGAAGCCGGTGCGCGACGCCTGATAGACCTTGGCCCACCCCTGATCCACCACTTGCCGCAGACCCATCACCTCTTCGTAGAACGTCTGCATTCCGGGCAGGTCCTTGTAGTAGAGCCAGGTGACGGTCGCGTTGAAGCCCAGTTCAGGAGGCACCGTGCTGGTTGGTGAACGCACCGTCGCCGCAGAGGCGAGCAGCGGAACAAACGTCTCGTTCTCCGGATGCTGATTGAAGCGCTCGAACTCGAGGAGGTACCCCTCGGGGTCGGCAATCACGAACCCATCGTGTGCGCGGCCAGGCCTGACGACGAATGGAGACTTCGGTGCAATGCCCTGCGTGCGCAGATACGCGTGCCACTGTTCGAGCTGGTTGGTCAGCAGCGCGAGAGCCACCGATTTCGGCTCGTCGGCCGTGTGCATGCCTTTTGTTGCATCAACCAGAATCAGGTACGAATCTGCCGTGACACGAAAGATGCGGGCCATCTCGTAGTCGGCGACCAGTTCCATGCCAAGCGTTCGCTGGTAGAACGCCGTCGCCCTCTCCAGATCCTTGTAGTACAGAAACAGATTCGTGGCGCGGATCCCGAAGTCGGCCATCGTGCGGAACTGGCTCTGCTCGGCGAGGAGCTGATTGATCCGCCACGTCGGGTAACTGAGCATGCGCCCGAATCGACGCGCAATCATCTCCCGCGCCTTGCCTGTGTACGCGCCTGCTGCCTGAAGCCGGCGTGCGTCGACCTTGAGCTGCAGGTACTCGTCCTTGGTGGTGCCCTGATAGATCAGGAGCACATCCTTGCCCGCGGCGACATCTGCCGGGAAGAGATCAGTGACCAGCAGATCACTCTCGCGATACAGCTGCACCTTGTTGCGTTCAGCCACCGGCTGTGCCGCGACGAGCAACCGATCCATCTCCGCGGCAGGCAACACGGAACTCAGCGCCAGTTTCTTGACGCCGGAGTTCACCAGTTCGCCGAAGCCGCCGATCGTGCCGAGCGAGATGGCGATCTGGTCGTTGAGAGACGATCGCGGCGCCGGCGTCGCGCAGGAGGCGAGAGACAACAGCGCGCCGAGGCGGAGGACACGACCGGGTCGGGACATGGGAACGTGAGTGCTGGGGAAGTGATGAGCATTCGCTGTGCCAGAACGCTATCGCGCGCGCCGGCATCACAGCGATGCCGAACCGCACGGTGGTCGCCATCGCGCCGTTGTTGCCGCGTCATCCGGCGACAGGAGTGCGCGCGGGAGGGGTATCCTGTCGAGCTGTTGCCGCTGAGGTCGCTCGGCGGTCGTTGACGCTGGCGGTTACCACACTGCAGGTTCACGCCATGCATACACATCGGTTCATCCAGTCGACGGTCCGAGCCGCGGCCCTGCTGGCGCGCCTGGCACTCGTCACGGCGGTTGCCGCCGGCGCCTCGAGCGCCCAATCACCTGCCGCAACCGTTCAGCGTGCCGTGGCCGCGATGGGAGGCGAGCCGGCGTTGCGTGGCCTTGCGAACACGAACTACGAATTCAACAGCGCCGCCTTCGGTATCGGTCAGGAAGAGACGCCGGGTTCACCAGCGCGCGCGACCGTGTCGTACGGCCGCATCGTCACCGACTATAAGGGCATGCGTCGCGCCACCAGCCAGGAACTGCGAGCAGTGACGGGCGTCATCACGCGACAGCGCCGCGTGCTGGCAGATGGCATCGGCATGAGCGAGACGAACGGAACGCAGAGCCCGGACGCACCGGCCGCCGTGTCCGGAGCGATGGCTGAGGTGCGACTGCTTCCCGACCGGCTGCTGCTCGGCGCACTGGAGAATCCCGGCGCGCTCTCTGCCCTCGCGCCGCGCACGTTCCGCGGCGAGACGATGGATGGTGTGCGATATGCCAACGGTGCGGACACGGTCTCGCTCTGGTTCGACCGGCTGAATGGGCTCCTCGTGGTTGCCGAGCGTGTGACCGACGATGGCGTGCTGGGTGATCGGCGCAACACGGCGATGTACACGCGCTGGGCCGACGTCGGCGGAGTGAAGCTCCCGCGTGAGATCGACTCCGAGGCGAATGGCCGGCTGATGGCGCACACCGTGATCACGACGGCGAGCATCAACGGTGCGCTGGACGAGGCGGTATTCGCGATCCCGGACTCGATCTCGCGTAAGGCACAGCGCGGACCGGTGGCCCCCGCTGCGATCGTCGTCAACCTGGTCGACGTCGGACCGAATGTGTGGCGCGCGGAAGGGCAGTCGCATCACTCGCTGATCGTGAAGCAGGGGAATGGATTGCTCGTGATCGAGATGCCGCAGACGTCCGCGCGTTCCAGGGCGGTACTCGACACGCTCGCGTCACGGTTCCCTGGCGTGCCGGTGCGCCTGGCAGTGAACACGCACCATCACTGGGACCACTCCGGCGGCGTACGCGAGTACCTCGCGCGGGGAATCCCGGTCGTGTCGCACAGCCGCAACGTGGCCTTCATCCGCGGGATCGCCGCCGCCAGGAAGACCGTGGCACCGGATGTGTTGTCGCGTGCGCCGCGCACTCCTGACGTGCGCGCCGCGACGGACATGATGACCATCGGCACCGGTGACTCGCGCGTACAGTTGCTGGAGCTGCACAATACGCATGCGGAGGGGATGCTTGCGGTGTATGTGCCGGCATTACGCGCACTGTTCGTTGCCGATGTGGTGCAACCGGGACCGGGGATGTCACCGGTCGGGAGCCGCGAGGTGGTGGCGATGGTGCGGGCACACGAGCTGACGGTTGAGCGTGTGGTGGGCGCGCATGCGGGGATCGTGCCGTGGTCTGAGGTGGTGGCTGCGTCGGGGCGCTAGCTGCAGATCGCGAGCCGCGTCAGTACTGTCGTCTCAGCGCCGTCGCGACCGACGATACCGTGCGAAGGTACCTGTCGATCACATCGCGCTGGAGCGTGAGTGTTTCCTCACGGCCACCGCGTCCGAACACGCGCACCACCAGGCTGTCCTCGCTGGCGCGGAGGAAGTCATCGGGAATCCGCACCCGCAAGGTCTCGAATGGTGAACAGCCCTGATCTCCGTCACAGAAACGCTCGTCGCGCGCGAAGCCGACGAAGTTCAGTGGGCGGGCAACGTTCATCGAGTGCGAGAACGCCTGCCACGCTCCACCGACGAAATTCCGATAGTCGGCGAAATGGAACGTGCTGACGTAAAACTCGTGGTCGCGGATCAACGTGCCGTCGCGCCGCACCCTGCTGCGCAGACCGTACTCCGCCGTCGCTGAATCCCACGCGACGACGGACACACTCGGTGAGAACGAGAAATACCTCACGGCCACCTTCGCCAGGCTGTTGGCGCCTTCGGCGGTCGCCGTGGAATCGCCAGCAGTGGTCGTCACCTGTGGCCGCGTCTCCGTGAGCCCGAGCCGGAGGGGGGCGGCGCACGCACTCAATACCGTGACCGCCACGCAGAGTCGAATCGTGGCGCGCCGTGCGGTGGCGATGCTGTGTCGTGCCGACATGATGGACGCTCCGCTGGCCGGGGACACCAAACCGTTACCCCGCAGAATAATGGAGGTCCGCCCGGATCGCGTTGGCCCGTCTGCGTGACGCGGCGCTCCCTGTCGCCCTTGATGTAGATTCCGGATGTGACCGCTGCCCTCGATCCGCGATCCATAGCGATCGCCACCGTGATGTCGGGCATTCTGCTCGCCAGTGTGCTCGCCATGGTGCACCTCGACGCGCCCGAGGTGCGTGGCCTGCGCAGCTGGATTCTGGCCTGCGCCGGTCTGTCGATCGGCCTTGGCATTCGCCAGCGAACTGCAACGTCCGATCCGTTCATCGTCTTCCTTGCGGGCAACCTCCTGCTGAACACCGGGCCGGTGCTGATCTGGCACGGTGTGCGCCGCTTCGCTCGCCTGAACGCACCGCGCTGGCCAATCGTCGCAACGGCCGCGTTCTCGATCGTCTGGAGCTGGTGGTTCGGCGCGGCCATGCCGAGCCAGCGGGCCCGCATCGTGGCGTTCTGCCTGCTGATCGGTGGCTGGTGTTTCGCCGCAGCGAGGGAGTTCTGGCGGCTTCCGGATCGCAGCATGCGTCTCGGTCGCGCCCTCACCACCACGCCGCTGCTGCTCTTCGCCGTCGTCCTGATGCTGCGGGCGGCGTACACCGCCACCCACCCTGACATCGGGGGGGCACAGGCCATCGCGGGAGGCAATGAGACCGATGGGATCACTTACCTCGTCGGTGGCCTCTCGCTTCTGGCGTTGATGGTCGGGATCCTGGCCTGCGTGAATGGCAACCGCACCGCCGAGGTCCGCCGACTGGCGTTCGAAGACGCGCTCACCGGCGCGCTGAGCCGCAGAGGATTGTACACAGGGCTTCCGTCGTGGCTTGCGCGGCACGCCGCTGGTTCCACTGTCACCCTGGTCGATCTGGACTATTTCAAGCGCGTGAACGACACGCTTGGCCATGCCGCGGGCGACGAGTTGCTGCAGTTGCTCGTCAGTTCCTGTCGGGCGCATCTGCCCCCCGATGCGCTGCTGGCTCGCATCGGCGGCGACGAATTCGTGATCGTGCTGCCGGCTGGCCACGTTGCCGAGACCGTCATGATTGCCGCGAGGGAGCGTTTTGCGAGCGAGATCGCTGCGCGTCTCGATCTCGCAGGGGTGACGCCCCCACTTGGCATGAGTTGCGGCACAGCGCCGCTCGCGGGCGCTGACGTTACCGCCTTCGATGAGGGGCTGCGACGGGCCGATCGAGCGCTGTACGGCGAGAAGACGCAACGCTCAGCCTCGCTGACGCCTGAGGAGCATGCCCTCGTTGCCGCACGCGAGGCGCCCCCCGGACGTCTGCGGCAACGGCTCTGACGGCAGCCAGGTCTGCCCGAGCCTGAAGTGCGCCACGCGCCAGCGCTGGCGTTCCCCGGTGCGAAAATACGAATCCCCGTGCTATGTGTTTCCACATCACACGGGGACCCGATCGCTGGTAAACGAAGACAGCGTTGGTTCGAATCGACTGAACGATCTTGCCTTCGTTCTTGCCCTCGTCGGACGGGTCCGACTCAGGTGCACCGCCAAGGTGATGCGTCAGTGATGGCCAGCGACCTCACCACCTGCGATCTCGGTCGAACTCCGGATCGCGCTCTTCCGACAGCGTCCTGCGAGAAGACTCCATCCGCGGAAACCCGTCCCGCGAATGCGCCGCGAATATGTGATGGCTGAGCGGATCGCACCATAGGGGAATACCTGACACGGCAAAACGTGTGTCGGGCAGGTGTTCAGGCGAGCCCAGCCGAATGCGCTCGTGTGTCGGGGAACACCCACTGTTCCTCTCGTGCGCGATCAGGCACTGTGCGCACACAGTACGTCGTGCACACCTCGCTTCGCCGGAGAATGGTATGAGTGTTCCCGCACCAGTGCTCGCGTTCGCAAAGCGGCACGCAACGGCACCCACCCTCAGCGTCCATGTCGCCGGTGGTCTCAGCGCTCCAACGATGCGCGGTGCCGCACGCATCGTCATGCGTCAGCAGATCGAAGCGGCTCGCGGCACGCACCATGTCGACGGGGTGGGGCCGCACGTGTTCGAGCACTGCGTCGCACTGCTCGAGAAGCACCTGCCGTCGGACGCGGTGCTGCACCGTCGCGGCGCGTGGTTCTGTTTCGTGGCGGCAAATGACGACGTCGTGTCGGGGAGTGTGGCTGACAACGTCGAGTCGTCAGTGGCATGGGATACGGGACCGGCGATCGTGCCACTACTCGGCACAGGCGTGCCGACGCCGGCGTTTGTGCTGCTGCTTGACCATGAGCACGCGCGGCTCTGTCGACTCGAGGATGACGGCATGACAACAGTGCACGACGAGGCGGTCGAGCCATTGGCCGTCGTCGGAGACCACATGGGATCGCAGCCGCGGCAAGGCTTCCATCACGGGACCCACGGCGAAACGCTCACGGAGCGCACGCAGCGCCGCCGTCGTACGGCGCGTGAGCGCATCCAGGCATCGGTGCGGAGTGTGGTCGAGTCGACCATGGGTGACACCGGCGTGCTGGTGGTCGGAGGAGCGGACGAAGCGACGCAGGCATTTGTCGCAACGCTCCCCGCGAGCGCTGTGCGCCGGACCGTAATCGCGCCGGACCTGCGCTTGGAGACAGGGACCGCTGTGGCGACGACTCGGGCCCGTACTGCGCTGCACCAGCTCGTTGATCGGGAGTTGTGTCGCTGGTTTGACGTGCTGCTGGAGGACCGGCAAGGAGCAGGGCGTGTGGCCTCTGGACCCGTGGAGGTGGAGCGTGCGCTCGCGTTCGGCGACGTGGCGCAGCTTGTGCTCTCGCGCACCTTCGCGAGGCGGCATGCCCGCGGTGTGCACCGTCTCGCATTGCGAGCGATCGGAGAGGGGGCTGCGGTGCATCTCGCATCGCACGACGCCGCGGCGCGAATCGACGCCGATGCTGACGGCATTGCCGCCGAACTCCGATTCGCGCTTCCGCCGTCGGCGACGGCGTGACGAAGTCGGTGGCTCGCTGAGCCTCGGCCGGGTCCCCATGGCGCGGCGCAACGGAACGCCGCGCCCGCGAGGCCGCTACTGCACCGGCCTCGCAGCACGAACCCGCTCCAACAACCGTTCCACTGCATCCGCAAACCGCCGCGGCGCACCAGGATCCATCCGCAGATACAGCGACGGTTCAATCAACTCCGCCTCGATCAGCGCCAGCGTACCATCGTCAAGCCGGATCAGGTCGATGCGCGCCTGGAACGGCACCGGTGCAATAGCTGCCAGCACCACCTCCGCCACACGCTGCAGATCCGGCGACGCAGGGATCGCCTCGATCTCGCCGCCATGTTCTTCCTGCACGCGAAAGTCACCGCGCTTCGGAAGCTTCTGGATGGCGTGACTGAGTTGCCCGTCAAAATAGAAGAACGAATACTCGCCCTCCGTCACCACGGACCGCACGAACGGCTGCGCCAGCCAGTCACGATCGCGGAAGGCGTGTGTCAGCTGCTGCAGCGTCTCGTCCGCGATCGGCGACTGCAGTCGATACGTATCCTGTGCGCCGCCGCTGATGGTCGGCTTGATGACGATCTCGGTGTCGCGAAGCGCGGTGAACAACGCGCTGAAATCCACCGTTGTTCCGCCACGACCCCACACCGATGGCACGATTGGCACGCCACGCTCAGCCAGTGCGCGCAGATACGACTTGTCGATGTTCCACTCCACCACGCCGCGCGGGTTCTCGAGATGCGCGCCACTGGCCTCGATGCGGCGCAGCGTCTCGAGGAACTCCGCGGGTCGGTTCTGGTAGTCCCACGTGGTGCGGATGATGACGAGATCGAAGTGCGACCAGTCGGTGTCAGCGCGCGTCCACGGCACCTCCACGGCGTACCAGCCGCGTCGCGTCAGCTCGGCAACGGCGAGCGAATCGTCGATGACGTAGTCTGCGGCGTCTTCGAGCGTGAGGAAGGCAACGCGTGGCGTGGGATCAGGAAGCACGCGAGCCCGGTCCGCCTTCGGTGCGGCGCAGGTCGCGCAGTTTCTCTTCCGCCGTGGCGAGATCGATGCTTGGCGCGACTTCCTCGTCACTCATGCCGAGAATCTCCATCGCGCGCGCGACCACCGGTGCGCCACCGGGTGCGCGCTGCCCGAAGTCGATCTCGGCGCGACGACACATGCGCTCTTCGTCGGCGATGTTGGTGTAGCGCCGGTTCACGCGCATGGCCGTCACGCGCGCGTGCACGCCCTCGTGGAGGACCGTCGCGGCCACCTGCGCCAGCGTGAAGCTGGGGTTCACGACGAACGTGGTATCGATCACCATAATGCGGGTGTCATGAAAGAAGATGCCGCGGTTCGGCCAGCGCTTGACCCAGATCGCGGTGACATCCGTGCGCAGCCGCCGCAGGTTGTGCGGCATGTGGGTGCCGATGAGTGCCAGCGCCTCGGTGAAGCGGGTGACGAGCTGCGCATCGTCGATGTCTTCGCGCTCGTTGAGGAACCACACCGGCACGCCATCGATGACGTGCTTCGCCGAGCGATTCGCGTCATAGCGGTCGCGGAGCGCCGGGGGCAGGAGGTCGCGCAGCATGGCAGAAAGATGACCCCGGTTACGGTTCCGACCACCCGGTATCGAGCAGAATCTTCCAGCTCCCGTCGGACTG
>JANMNM010000287.1:0-8650 GCA_031373905.1 Gemmatimonadaceae bacterium
GGGGGCGCGGGGATCGCGGAGAACAGCAAGAGCGAACTGCTTTGGGAACTGCGTGCGCGAAACGTCTTTCTCAGAGCCTTTGCAGTCGATTCTTTGCGTGTCTTCGATTCCCGGCGTGAGGGTGGGCGGTTGCACTTCCCCGCGATCCCCGCGCCCCCGCGTGAGACCATTTCCCCGAAAGCTTCAGCGAACAACCGCACCACCTGGCACCACGTTCCCCACCTCGCACTGGGACCCACCTGCTGCCGCGCACAGGGTACCGGCAGCGAGGACCGCGAACACGGCACCTTTCGGTGTACTTTTCATCATGCCACGCACTGAGTTGTCACACCTCCCGGCGCATGCCCGACTCTGGGTCTTCACCGCAGACGCGCCGGTGGCCACCCGTCGCCACTGCTGGCGGCGGTGGACGCACACCTGGCGCAGTGGGCGGCCCATGGCGCGCCGCTGCTCTGCGCGCGCGACTGGCGGGACGATCGATTCCTTGCGATTGCGGTGGATGAATCGGCAACAGGCGCGTCAGGCTGTTCGATCGACGGGTTGTTCCGGACCATCGCACGTGTGCAGTCCACCATTGGTGCTGATCTGCTGGCCTCCGGGCGGGTGTCATGGCGTGACGCGCATGGCACCATTCATGTCGCGTCGCAGCAGGAATTCAGCGCGTGCGCGGCAGCTGGCGATGTGACGCGCGAGACGCCGGTGTTCGAGACGCTGACGGAGACCGTGTACGGGTGGCGTTCGGCGTTCGAGAAGCCGGCGGGTGAGAGCTGGGCGCGAGGGTTGTTACGGTAAGGGATGGTTGTCGTGTCCAGCCGCTGCGTGAGTCTGCACACCGCCCTCAGACTCACGCAGCCACAAGAGACACCTGATGCACCAGTTTCGACCTGTTCGTCAATGGAGCGAACGTCAGGCACGCCGCAGCAATCGCTCCTTCCACAGCGAGTAGATCGCCGGAATCACGAGCAACGTCAGCACCGTACTCGTGATCATGCCACCGACCATCGGGGCCGCGATGCGTTTCATCACGTCGGCGCCGGTACCGGTGCTCCACAGGATAGGGAGCAGGCCCGCGATGATTGCAATCACGGTCATCATCTTTGGCCGTACCCGCTCCACCGCACCGTGTGTGACTGCCGCATCGATGTCCGACCTGCCGCGCATCTCGCCGCTGTCTACCCGGTCGCGATACGCGTGATCGAGATACACGAGCATGATCACGCCGGTCTCAGCTGCGACACCGGCCAGCGCGATGAACCCGACGGCGACGGCCGTACTGAGATTGTAGTTCAGCAGCCACATCAGCCACACACCACCAACCAGCGAGAATGGCAGCGACAGCATCACGATGCCCACTTCTGCCACGTTCCGGAAATTCAGGTACAGAAGTCCGAAGACGATCAGCAGTGTGACCGGGACGATCAGCGCGAGGCGCTTCGATGCACGTTCGAGCGATTCGAATTGCCCTGACCATTCGAGTCGGTAGCCAGCAGGCATCGTCAGGCCCGTCGCGATCCGCTGCCTGGCCGCGTCGACATAGCTGCCGATGTCGCGTCCGCGCACATCGACATACACGATGCCGCTCAACGCTGCGTCCTCCGACTTGATGAGCGTCGGCCCGGGCACGACACGAATGGTTGCCAGCTCGCCGAGCGCGATCTGTGCACCCATCGGCGTAGCAACGAGCACCTCGCGCAGCCGCATGGGATCGTCACGAAATGCGCTCGCATAGCGCACACGCACAGCGTACCGCTCGCGGCCGCGAATCACCTCGCCCGCGTCCACGCCACCCACTGCCGCGGCCATTGCCTCCTGCACCGCATCCACCGTCAGGCCATATCGCGCGCTGGCCTCACGATCCACCGTCACGTCGAGGTATCGCCCACCCACCGACCGTTCGGCGAACACGCTGGCCGTACCCTCGACACTCGGGAGCAGGCCCTCGATGTCCCTGCCGATACGATCGAGTGTGTCGAGATTCGGTCCATAAATCTTCACGCCGACCGCGGTCTTGATGCCGGTCGCCAGCATGTCGAGACGATTGCGGATCGGCATCGACCACATGTTCGCAACACCCGGCGTCACCACGCGCGCATTCGCCTCGTTGACGATGGAGTCGTACGTCACACCGGGCCGCCAGTCGCGCTCGTCCTTCAACACTGCGATGGTCTCGATCATCGACATCGGCGCCATGTCGGTCGCAGTCTCGGCGCGTCCGATCTTGCCCAGTACCGTCGCCACCTCGGGGATCGCCGCCAGTGCCTGATCGCGCTGTCGCAGCACGGCCTTCGCCTGTTCACTGCCGATTCCAGGGAAGAGCGATGGCATGTCCATCATCGCCCCTTCGTGCAGCGATGGCATGAACTCTCGACCAAGACGGTTCCATGGCAGGATGGAGACGGCGAGCACGGCGCACGCGACCACGACCGTCGTCCAGCGGAACCGCAGCACGAGTGCGATCAGTGGGCGGTACATGGCCACCAGCAGGCGATTCACGGGGTTCGCCGCCTCAGGCCTGACTCCGGTGCGTATGAACGTGCCCATCATCACCGGGACGAGCGTCACCGACAGCAGCGCCGCGGCGGCCATCGCGAGGGTTTTCGTCCAGGCGAGCGGCTTGAAGAGACGCCCTTCCTGATCCTCGAGCGCGAAGACGGGGAGAAACGAGGCCGTGATGATCAGCAGCGACACGAACAGCGCCGGTCCCACCTCCTGTGCCGCCCGCACCACCAATGACCAGTGCGCCGTGCCCTCACGCCCGGCAGCGCGATCCGCTGCATCGCGCTCCATGTGCTTGTGCATGTTCTCGACCATGACGATGGCCGCGTCGATCATCGCGCCGATGGCAATCGCGATGCCTCCGAGTGACATGATGTTTGCCGAGTGCCCGAGTGCCCGCATCACGAGGAACGCGATGCAGAGCCCGACGGGCAGCGTGATGATGGCGACCAGCGCGCTCGATGCATGCAGCAGGAATACCAGCGCGACGACCGCCACGATGATCGATTCCTCGATGAGCTTCGAGCGCAGCGTCTCGATGGCACGGTCGATCAGCGACGACCGGTCATAGCCCTCGACGAATGTCACGCCACGTGGGAGCGCGTTGTGCAGTTGGTGCATCCGCGCTTTCACGGCGCCGATCACCTCACGCGGATTTGCGCCGTATCGCATCACGACCCAGCCGGTGACGACTTCGCCCTTGCCGTTCAGGTCCGCGATGCCACGACGCAGCGCCGGCCCTTCGTTCACCGTGGCCACGTCGCCGAGTTCCACGGGCACGCTGCCTGCCTGCATCAGTGCGACGTGCCGCAGCTGATCCAGCGACTGGAACCGGCCGCGGCCGCGCACCGTGTACTCAGTGCCACCCATCTCGAGCGCTCGGCCACCGACATCCTGATTGGAGGCACGGACGGCCTCGGCGACGGCGGCCATGGAGAGCCCGAACGAGAGCAGTTTCTCCGGATCAACCCGCACATGGTACTCGCGCTCGAAGCCGCCGAGTGAGGCGATCTCGGCGACGCCGGGCACGGATGTGAGTGCGGGTTTCACGACGAAATCCTGAAGCGACCGCAGCTCGCTCAGGTTTCGCGTCCCCGTCGTGTCCGAGAGGATGTACTGCATCACCCAGCCGACACCGGTGGCATCAGGGCCGAGCGACGGCCGCGCCGCTTCAGGCAATCGACTGCGCACGCCATTCAGGTACTCGACCACACGACTGCGCGCCCAGTACAGATCGGTGCCATCCTCGAACACGACGAATACCGCCGACAGTCCGAACTGACTCATGCCGCGCACGACCTTGGTGTGCGGCACCTTGAGCAATTCCGTCTCGAGCGGATACGTGATCTGGTCCTCGACGAGCTGCGGAGCCTGACCGGGCCATTCGGTCATCACGATCACCTGCACGTCGGAGAGATCGGGAATGGCATCCACCGGGGTTCTGATCATCGCGATCACTCCCGCAACGGTGAGTGCGATGGTGGCGAGCGTGACGGCCAGTCGATGCGTGACGGACCACGCTATGAGACGCGAAAGCATCGTCAGGGCCTCGCCGGTGTGGGCGACTTCGCGGTTCCACCACCCATGTCCATCCCCTTCATGCCCTCGTCCGACGACCTGCTGGCCTCGCCCATCCCGATCATGCTGCGCATCACGTCGGCGAGATTCGATTCTGACTCGAGCAAGAACTGCGCAGACGTCACGACACGTTGCCCGGCGACCAGGCCGGAGAGGATCTCGACCACGTCTGGTGTTGTTGCGCCGACTTCGACGTCGTGCGGCATCAGTCGTCCGCCACCCATGTCCACGAACACGATCGACCGATCGCCGGTCTCTATGACGGCGGCACGTGGCACCGTGAGCGCGCGACGCCCGGGCGATGTGATCGCGACGGTCGCGAACATGCCGGGCTTGAGTACACCGTCATCGTTCCGGACGAGCACGCGCGCACTGAGCGTCCGGGACTGATCGCCCACGGTGGGATATATGTACGAGACGCGGCCGGTGTACGTGCGGGCCGGGACGCCGGAGACCGTGTACGTCGCCGACATGCCGTCGCGAACACCGGCACCGGCGGCCGCCGGAATCCGCACGTCGATCCACAATTTCGACAGGTCGGAGATCGTGAAGAGCGGCATGCCGACCTGCACGGCCTGTCCTTGTGATATCGCGCGCTCCGTCAGCACGCCGCTCACGGGTGCGATGATCGCCGTCGTGCGCGGCACGCGATGTGTGCGCAATATCTCGTCGATCTGCGCGTCACTCACGTCAAGCAGTCGCAGTCGCCGACGCGCTGCGCTGAGCAGACTCACCTCCGTGCGCGTCGTCGCGTTCGCCTCCGGCGCATCGAGGCGCTGCGCGACGAGCAGCTCTTCCTCCGCGACAAGCACCTCGGGCGAGTAGATCGCGGCGAGCACTTGCCCGCGTGTGACGCGCTGCCCCGTCACCTTCGCATCGAGCCGTTCGATGAAGCCGGCCACCTTCGTCGTCACGGCCACCACGCCCGACTCATCGACCGACACCGTGCCGACCGTCCGGAGCGTTCCCCGCAACTCACGCACCGCCGCCGAGTCGAATGTGATGCCGAATTGCTTCACCGCGGCCGCAGGCAGCAGTGCTGAGCCGTCCGCGCTCATCTGCATTCCCGGCATCCCTGGCATCCCGGGCATCGCGGCATCAGGGCTCGCCGTGCGTGCCGTGTCCGTGCTCGCGCGCGACGGAGTAGCGTCCGTGTTCTGCTGATTGCATCCGACCACGAGCGCGGCGATCGTGCCGCCGAGCGCGATCCGTGACCGGACGACGCCGAACGTATCTGGGGAGCGGTTATTCATGGCAGGACCTCTGATCCGACGATGAGCTCGATGGCCGCGACAGTCTTCGCGAATTCGGTGAGCGCCCGCGCAACGGTCATGGAGTCGCTGAGCAGTGCGGATTCGGCGCTGAGCACTTGCGAGAGCGTGCCGGAATTGGCGCGGTAGCTCGCCAGCGCGGCGTCCACGACGGCACGGCGTTGCGGCATCACCGTTGTCTGATACAGTGCAAGACGTGACCGCGTGCGCTCCGCTGACGTGAGCAGCGTTGCGAGAGCGGCGTGCACTTCATTGCGCTGCACGTCGTGCTCAGCCTCGAGTGCTGCCACGTCGGCCCGCGCGGCCGCGATCACCTCGCCCTGTTTCGTTCGCTGCTGCAGCCGCAGCGGAATCGCCACCTGCAGTGTGAGCATGTCCGGCAGCCGGTTGCGCTGACCGTACTGGACGACGACGTCGAAGTCCGGTCGGGCCTCCATTCGTGCAAGGGAGACACGTCGCGCCTGTGCGTCGATCTCGAGCTGATGGCTGACCAGCATCGGAGCCTGCTGCATTGCGCGCATCTGCAAGTCGGTGAGGGACGGCAAAGGCGACCGCGACACGATGAAGGTGTCCGGCATCGCGGCGCGACGGAGACGGACAGGGATCGTGACCGGATCGACTGGCGTTTCGCCGGCGCGGGCGAGCAGCCCGTTCAGCGTCGCAACCGTCGATGCGCGCTCGGCACGCAGGCCGTCGTCCTCGTCACGCAGCTTGGCCGCGTCGATGCGCGCTGTGAGAACGTCGGACTGTGATCCCGCACCGGCATCGTATCGAGCCAGTGCCACGGCGGCGACGCCGTCGAGCACACTGCGCTGTTGCCGTGTGAGTTCGATCGCGGCATCGACATACGCAAGTTCGTACCACGACTCCTTCACGGCTGCGACCAACTCGGCGCGCGCGACGCGTTCCAGCGCGATGACTGCGTCGGCATCGCGTTCCGCCACCTCGCGGCGGAGACGTTGCTTGCCCGGGAACAGGAGTGTCTGTGAGACGCCGACCATCTTCATCGTCATCTCTTCCGTGAACCCGGGCTTGAACAGCGGGAAGTTCTGCAACCCGCTCATCAGCATCGGATCCGGCCGACCACCTGCAGGACCGATCTGCGCACGTGCCGCCGTCGTACGTGCCGCCGTCGCCAGAAGTCGCGGGCTCGCACGCATTGCACGTGCAATCAGTGTGGCGAGCGCAGAATCGTCTTCCGCAGACGCGCGACTGCCGGAGGTCGGCTGCGCCGCGAGCAGAAGCGGAGAGAACATCATCAGAACCACAACGCCCGTGCCGCGCCGGCGTGTGCCGCGGAGAACAGGACAGGCTCGTTCGGGTGTCACGTGACAGCTCACCGTGTCGGCGTCCACCAGCGGCACCCGCCCATGTGGGGTGCGTGACGGACGACACCAGCGCGGTGACCGGGATGGCCACACGCGTCAGGTCAGCAGCTGCCTCGCCTCGCGTTTGCGCGATGAGGCAGTGCCGCGCTCACGCTTTCGGTGGTGGGAGTTCCGGCGCAGCGCCGAGTGATGGTGGCGTGCGAAGGCTCGGTCCGTCCACGCCCGCTGACACGAACGACGATGCCACGGACAGCGTCACGGCGACGGGCGAGTCCATTGCGAAGGCGCAGACGAGCATCGTCGCGCAGTGCTGATCACTCGGGGCGGGCGTGTGCGGCCCCGGCTCGGGTGTGTCGCAGTGGCGCTCGACCGCGCTGGCGACCGGATCAGTCATGTTCGCCACGGCCATCGCATTCCCCGACACCGCGTCCGGGCCGGGCGCAGACAATTGCGCGCACCCGCCAAGGCTGCCGAGCAGTGTGGCCTGAAGGGCGACGAAGCTCAGCAAGCCGGTGATGAAGCGAAGGACACGACGCATGGTCGAACACTAGCACCCGTGCGCGAACCCGGCATCGGGAACGCTGGACACGAGTGTGCGGGATTGCCTGACAGCACGCGGCTCTTGTCCCGGGATCACTCGGCCACTACGCGACGCCGGTGTGGACAGCACGAACCAACAGGCGCAATCCGGCCCTGGCGATCCCGCTCGCCAGGAGCACGTCAACTCTTTACGGAACAGGGGTTTAGCATCTCTTGTGGCGACGGGATTCGAACCTGTGACCCGATGAATTCCGGCGGCGATGAGCCGAATTGGTCCGGTCTCCTGCGATATGAGGGAATGGCAGGCACTCCCTTCGTCACGATTGACGCGGGTCGCGACCTGCGTCGTCTGCCCAGCCCGCCAGTTGTGCCTCGAGGAGCGCAACACGGCCCTGCGCCGACAGCGCACGCACCAACGCAACAGGCTCAGCCACCAGCACGCCGAGTGCGCGGAAAATTCGGCGTTCGCGACCGCGTCGAAGGATGCTCGACGACACATCGTCTGTCGGCACGATCTATCGCGTTGCGGGCGGAAAGTATCAGGCCAACGCGGAGCAGTTCGGTCGTGCGATCGAACGGGTGACCGCTGCCGATCTTCGTGCGCTTGCGGCGCTTCGGTGCAGCTCTGTCGGCTCACGATCGTGCCAGAGACAGTTGCGCGCACACCGCTGCCACAGGCCGTGCCGAGTGGTCTGTACGACTGCCAGCTGAGCCTTGCGAACAGCGCGATGGCTGAGCGGTTACGGAACGTCAACTCGCTGTCCTGTCCGCGCATCGGCACCTGGCTACGCCCATCAGAGCGTAGTCTGGAACGCGACGACGGTGCCGGGCAGTACACCCAGTCCAGATGCCGCCAACGCTCCTGCTGGTTCCACCCTCACCTGTCAACGTCGTGCAGATGCCCTCGCTTGTGATCCGGATCCGGCCAGCACAGAACCGGAGGGAGCGCCGGTCGCGAACCCGCCGGTGATCGTCATGCACACGTACGTGCCGACTGGAATTCGGCGCGGCAGCGCCGCGTGAGGAGCGGCGATGATACGAGTGGCGAGAGCGATCGGTCGCAGGGTATGACGCTCGGGCCGCTCGAACTTGCGAGGCGAATGACTGATACAGGAGGAGCACTGCCATCTGGCACGCAATGCGCACGCAGGGGACACTCCCCGCGATGTACACATCCATGATGAACGCCGACGCACGCGCGAGCGCAACGTGCGCCGGAATTCTCGCACGCTTAGCGGTGTCGGCGGGGTCCGCCCGAGAAAGCCGGGAGGCGCACGGGGCGAACACTGAGGTACACCCCGTGCGGCACTCCGACGCTCACTTCTTTCGCTTGAGAAACCAGGGCTGCAGGTCGAAGCCGGCACGCAAGTTCGTCCCCATGCTGCCGTAGTTGCTGATCCCAGCGCCCGCGTAAAGGTTCAGTCCCCAGCGACTCTC
>JANMNM010000288.1:0-16729 GCA_031373905.1 Gemmatimonadaceae bacterium
CGCTCAGACGTCAGCCGAACTCGCGCGCCTCGCTCCGGCGGCCAGACGGATCACCGCCGCAGCGCTGGCAGACAGCGCGCCGTATCGTCGCCTCGCCGCGCTCGTTGACGGTTTCGGACATCGCCTGAGCGGCTCCGCCTCGCTCGAGCAGGCCATCGATTGGATTCTCGCCGAGATGCAGCGTGATGGCTTCGCGAACGTGCGCGGCGAGCCGGTGATGGTGCCGCACTGGGTGCGCGGCGCGGAGTCGGCGACACTCATCGCTCCGAGGCAGGTCCCGCTTCACATCCTCAGCCTTGGGGGCAGCGTCGGCACCGGTGCGGACGGCATCACGGCGGATGTGATGGTGGTGCACTCGTTCGACGAACTCGAACGCCGCAAGTCAGAGGCTGCCGGCAAGATCGTGCTGTTCAACGCGCCGTTCCCGAAGGACTCGGCCCCGTTTGCCGGATACGACGTGGCAGTCCGGTACCGCGGCATCGGCGCGACGGCTGCGGCAAAGGTTGGTGCAGTGGCAATGTTGCTGCGATCTGTCGCGACGTTCTCCATGCAGTCGCCGCACACCGGCGGCATGCGCTACGACCTGGCTGTTACGAAGATCCCGGCTGCGGCCCTGAGCGTCGAGGATGCCGAAATGCTCGACCGGATGCAGGCTCGCGGTGAGCCGGTCCGCGTGACATTGAAGATGGAGGCGCAGATGCTTCCTGACGCACCGTCGCGCAATGTGGTCGCCGAGCTGCGTGGACGTGAGTTGCCGGACGAAGTCGTGGTGATCGGCGGCCACATCGACTCGTGGGATGTGGGGCAGGGTGCGATGGACGACGCCGGCGGCAGCGTTGCGGCGTGGGAGGCGGTGAAGCTGCTCAAGCGCCTTGGCATCACGCCGCGCCGGACGATTCGAGTCGTGCTCTGGACGAACGAGGAGAACGGCGGTCGCGGCGGTGCAGGGTATCGTGATGCGCACAAGGCCGAGCTGCCGCAGCACTTCGCGGCAATCGAAAGCGACAACGGCATCTTCGCGCCGCGGGGGTTCCGGTTTCAGGGTACCTCAGCCGGCGCGCGCCGCGCGGCACTGCTCTCGCAACTCACGCGCATCGCGGGTGCACCGAGTGTGGTCCCGGGCGAAGGTGAAGCGGATGTCGGCCCGATCCTCGCGCTCGGCGTCCCCGGATTCGCGCTCGATGTCGATGCGTCGCGCTACTTCTGGTATCACCACACGCAGGCAGACATGCTGAACGCCGTCAGCGAGGCGGATCTGCGGCGGTGTGTTGCGGCGATGGCGGTACTGGTCTATTCGCTGGCCGAGATGCGCGGCACGCTTCGCTAGCTGTCGTTGACGGAGAGGTCTTTGAACGTGCGTCGCGGGTGAAGGCAGGGGTTGACTGGGCACGCAACCGGCAACCAGCCAGAGGCCCTGTGAACACGCACAGGAATGCACGATTTACCCGGCCGGACCACTCGCCTTCCTCGAACCTGTTCGTGCCGGTGTTCCGGTGTTCCGGTGTTCCGGTGTGCCGGTGTGCCGAGCCGGCGCGCCAATAGGTCCCATCTGGGCGCTCGCCCTTACGACGAGCAGGCCTCGGTCGTCCGTGGTGGGTACGGCGGGGCGGACGACACTTCACGAAGGATATCCGCCCCGGCCTCGCGCTCACCACAGCCGTACACTCGACCCGCGCTGCAGCCCCTGACTCAGCATGCCTGCGAAGACGCTCGCCCTTCCCGCCCGGCCACACACCCCGCTGTCCCAGCCCGCCATCAGGCAGGCGTCAGCCTCGGCGATCCCCATCGCGGAACTGCTGGCGGCGCTCTCACACGCGCTGGACCTGACGGAAGGCGCCCCCGCCGGACACACGCTGCGCAGCTGCATGATCGCCATGCGCATCGCCGACGCCATCGGGCTGGGCACCGATGATCGCACGGCGCTCTACTACGCGATGCTGCTCAAGGACGCCGGCTGCTCCAGCAACGCGGCACGCATCACGGCGCTGTTTGGCACCGACGATCATGCCGTGAAGCCCCGGATGAAGATCGTCGATGCCAATCGCCGGCTCCGCCTTGCACTCGAGACGCTCCGCAACAGCGGCGCCGGCAAGGGCCTGCGCAGTCGCATCGCGTACTTCATGGGGATCGCGCGTGGCGGCGGCGTGACCCGCGAGCTGATCGCCATCCGTTGCGAACGCGGCGCAGCGATCGCCCGCCAGATGGGCTTCCCCGAGGCGACGTGCCTGGCCATCCGCTCGCTCGACGAGCACTGGAACGGGTGTGGGCATCCCGAAGGATTGAAGGGCCGGGCGATCCCTTTGCTCTCGCGAATCGCGAACCTGGCTCAGACGATGGACATCTTCGTTGGCGCGCACGGCGTGGAAGCCACCATGCGGATGGTGAGGGATCGCCGCAAGAGTTGGTTCGATCCGCAACTCGCTGATCAGGTGCTCGCGTGGCGGAATGACACGAAGTGGTGGACATGGCTGCGCGAATCGGCACCGGATATCGAAGTGACGGCAATGGAGCCGACGGACACGAAGCGAGTCGTCAATGATCGCGGCCTCGATCTCGTCGCACAG
The DNA here is from genome assembly GCA_031373905.1 of Gemmatimonadaceae bacterium. Classification (GTDB taxonomy): domain Bacteria; phylum Gemmatimonadota; class Gemmatimonadetes; order Gemmatimonadales; family Gemmatimonadaceae; genus JACMLX01. Next base: position 2,565 of record JANMNM010000288.1, read on the forward strand.
TCGTTCGCGGACATCGTCGACGCCAAGTCGCCGTTCACCTACCGCCACAGCACGAATGTGTCGCGCTGGGCGCGCGCGATCGGCACCAGGTTCTTCACCGATGAGGGCACACTGGTACGTCTCTCGCGCGCCGGCCTGTTGCACGATGTCGGCAAGCTGGGCGTGTCGAACGCCATACTCGACAAGAACGGCCCACTCGACGCGCGGGAGCGCGAGTTGGTGCAGGCGCACCCCGCACACACCTGGGAGATCTTGCGGCGCGTGCGAGTCTTCGCTGACTTCGCGAAGATCGCGTCACTGCACCACGAGAAGCTGGATGGCTCGGGCTACCCGTGGGGCGTGCCCGCCGAGGGGCTGGATCTGCCGTCCCGCATCCTGGTGGTCGCCGACATTTTCGAGGCGCTTACGGCCGACCGTCCGTACCGCGCAGGCATGCCAGTACCGAAGGCGCTCGGCATCCTCAATTCAGAACGGGGATCGAAGCTCGATGCGCGCGTGCTTGACGCGCTCGAAGACGCCACACGAGAGATGCCGCTGCAGGCGCCGTAACGGGTCAACTGATGATGGGCGGGCACCTGCTCAGCCGTGCGTTCTCGTGCTCGGCGTTGATGCGTCGCGCTACTTCTGGTACCGCCACACGATGCGGTGGCGACGGCGCCTCCGCCGTCAGTGCCCGATCGCCATGCCATCCTTTCGGGGATCGCTGCCCGCTGCATAGCCCTTCGCCAGCCGCTGGATCGCCTGCGCACCACCGAACGACACTGGTCTGTCATCGACAATCATGTGGCCCATCGCCGTCAACGCAGCACGCACCGCGTCGCCAACCGGGGCTTCGATTGCGACCCGTTGCCCTGAGAGGTGGCGGAATCGTGGGGCATCAATCGCTTCCTGCACATCCATGCCGAACACGAGGTGATTGATCACGAACTGGACATGTCCCTGCGCCTGCATCCCGCCGCCCATCAGTCCGAAACTCATGTACGGCTGCTCACGCGCACCCGCGGTGCGCGTGATGAATGCCGGAATGAGCGTGTGAAACGGACGCTTGCCTGGCGCGGCGGTGTTGGGCAGTCCTGGTGTGAGCGTGAACCCCGCGCCGCGATTGTGCAGCGCGAACCCGGTGCCTGGCACGACGATTCCTGACCCGAACGCATCGAAGTTCGAGTTGATCAGCGAGACCATGTTTCCCTCCGCATCGGCGGTGGTGAGGTAGATGGTCTCGCTGGCGGTACGGAATGGACCCGGCTCGACGCGCTCCTGTGCCTTGTTCGCGTCGAGGTGACTGCGTCGCTCCGCAATGAACGCATCCGAGAGCATTCGTTCGGCAGGCATGACGAGGTGATCCGCGTCGCCGACGAATCGATCGAGATCGGCGTACGCCAGCTTCTTCGCTTCGATCAGGTGGTGCAGATAGGCGGCTGAGTTGTGGCCCATTGCCTTGAGATCATAGGGTTCGAGGATCCGCAGCATCTCCAGTGCCGCTACGCCCTGGTTGTTCGGCGGCAGCTCCCACACGCGATAGCCCCGAAATGGTACCGAGATCGGCGTCACCCACGTTGACGCGTTTCGCTTCAGGTCATCAATGGTGACGAACCCGTTGAGCGCGGCGATGCGCGCCACGATACGCTGCCCAAGCGCGCCGCCGTAGAAGGTACCGATGCCGTCCTTCGCGATGGCTGCGAGCGTGCGTGCGTAGTCCGGATTCTGGAACCAGTCGCCGGCTTTCGGCGCCCGCCCGCCGGGGAGGAATGTTGCGGCAGCAGCGACGTCCTTGCTGAGCAGTGCGGTCTCGTCAGCCCATTGCGCTGCGATGATCGGCGTGACGGGGAATCCATCGCGCGCATAGCCGATCGCCGGTTGAAGCGCGTCAGCCAATGTGCGCGTGCCGTACGTGCGCAGCAGCATGTCCCAGCCCGCCAGTGCGCCTGGCACGGTCACGGACATCACGCCCTGCTCCGAACCCGGTTTGAACCCTCTTGCGGCCAGCGCGTCGCGCGTCATCAGTGAGCCGGCCCGTCCGCTGGCGTTCAGCGCCACCATCCGTTGCTCCTTCGCCAGCCAGACGATGGCGAACATGTCGCCGCCGATCCCGGTCATGTGCGGTTCGGTCACGCTGAGGACCGCTGCGGCAGCGATCGCAGCATCGATGGCGTTGCCGCCAAGTCGCATGACTTCGAGCCCGGCGGCGGAAGCCAGCGGCTGACTCGTGGCAACCATGGCGTGCGGTGCGTACACCGTGGAGCGGCCGGCCATCGTGGACGGGCGCTGGGCGGGCAGGGGAGCGGTCGCCATGGTGAGCAACGAGAACGCGGTGATCGAGAGAGTGCGGGGCATGCCTGCTCCGGGAGAGAGTATCTTGCTTACGACAATGGCTGTCGAGGCGTGCAGGTGTTCCAGACGAGCGCCATCAGCGAGATGGACGCGTCTCGCCGACCGCCGCGCCTCACTTCGCGTAGAGCACCATCTGTGTACAGCGGAACAGAGCGATGGTGCGTCCACTCTCCCGATGCGTGACCGTGGCGTCCCACACCTGGGTGGTTCTCCCCATGTGCAACGCCTTTGCGACACAATCGATCGTGCCGTTCCTCGCTGTTCCAAGGTAGTTCGATTTCAGCTCGATCGTCGTGAAGCCGCTCGCATCCGTCGGCAGGCTGGCGAGGCATCCGTAGCCGCAGGCAGAATCCGCCAGCGCCACCACGGACGCGGCGTGCAGGTAGCCATTCGGTGCCATCAGCGCCTCACGAATGTCGAACTCGCAGTGCACTTCACCCGCGTTGACCTCTGCGAACACAATGCCGATCAGACCGGGCAGAAAGTTGCGGCCTCTGTCGTTCCATTCATCAAGAGAAGACACAGTCGGATGAGTAGCCGTGTGACCATGCGGCGCAGGCAGCGCACTGCGCATCGGACCCGGTCGAAGCTAGCGCGCCCCCGCGTGTGGTGCCACGCGATCCGTGCGGGTGCAGGCGCGACACCCGCAACGGCCTCGGCCCGAGGCGGACGCTGCCCTGATCCGTGTCGTCCTCCTTTCACCACTGGCTGCCCGCTGTGGAGCGGGTATTCTACGGTCATGCCCTCACACCCTGGCCCCGCCACATGCGCGCGCAGCTTCACGTCCAACGCGCTTCGCAGGACGTTCGTCATCGCCGTCGCAGTCAACACCGCCGGCGCACAGGTGCCGACCGCGCCGACTGACTCCGCGATCACCGAGTCCGTCGCACGATGGATCGCGCTCGCCGCACCGCCAGGCGGTGAGTCACGCGCGTTCGACGCGCTGCGGACGGTACTTCCGGGATGGACTCGCGATCCGATGGGCAACCTCGTGCGTCGCGTTGGCAGCGGATCGCCGCGCCGAATGATCGCCTGCGCGATGGACGGACCATCGTACGTCGTCAGCGCAATCACCGAGCAGGGGTACATCCGGCTGCATCGTGTCGGGACGGCCGACCATCCGCTGTACGATCAGTTTCACGAAGCGCATCGGCTGCGGATCCTCACGGCAGCCGGTGAAGTGACCGGAGTCGTCGCAATCGCGAACGGTCACTTCGCCCGTCAGCATCGTGCCGACACGACCGTCGTCGGCGTCGACCAGCTCTGGGTTGATGTCGGTGTCAGCACTGCAGCGCAGGCGCGTGCGCTCGGGATTGCGATGCTCGATCCGGTCATCGCGTGGCGCCCGGTGTGGACGATCGCCGGGCATGCGTCAGGTCCGGCTGCTGGGGCCCGTGCGAGCTGCGCCGCCGTTGCCACCGCTGGTGCGGCAGCGACGGCAGCAACGCACGCTGGCGAGACGATCTTCGTTCTTTCCTCGCAGCGCAGTCTCGGCTGGGTTGGACTCGCGGCGGTCGTGGCGCGCTCCGGGTCACTCGACGCACTGACGTTGCTCGACGCGGGCGCCGCGACAGGCGGAGTGGTGTCACTCCCGGTCGGACGATTGGGTGCGCCGCGGCGTGCACTGGAGCGTGTGATCCGTGGCTCCGGACTGCAAGGCGTTCGCGTCGTGACACCCACGGTGCGCTTTGCCGGCTCGCTTGTGGAGTCGATTTCCGCTGCGACGACAAGAGGACTGCTCCAGGAGGCCACGCGCGCGTCGGGCGCGGACGGCGCCATCGCAATCGTCTCGCCGCCGCTCGACACCATGCAGATCCGCACGCCACGTCGTGACACGTACGAGGGGCTCGAGGCGACGTTCATGCGCATTGCCGACTTGCCTGGTGTCCCTGGCCATGAATGGCGCGTCCGTGAGGCGATCACGGCAATGCTGCCCGCCTGGGCGAAGGCGCGTGCCGTCACCGACACCGCAGGCAATCTCATCGTGTCCGCCGGCCCCGATCGTGACTCCATCGCGTTCATCGCGCACATGGATGAAGTGGCCTTCGAAGTGGAGGCGATCAGCGGCGATGGCACCGTGCGCCTCGCGCGGCGTGGCGGACCGGTGGTCAGCGCATGGGAGGGTCAGCCGGCAGTGCTCCACTTCGATCGAACTACGGCGGCCGAGGCTGCCGCGTCACTGCGTGGAGTGTTCATTCCCCGTGACAGCGCGCGCGTGAAGGCGCCGACCGTGCTTTCTGCATGGTTCGGCCTCGACTCGGTAACGCTCATTTCGCGCGGCGTGCGCGTGGGCAGCGCCGTGACGGGATACAAGCACGCGACGCGGCTTGCAGGCACGCGCCTCACAGGCCGCGGGAGCGACGACCGAACCGGTTCCACGGCGCTGCTGCACGCCTTACAGCGCATTAATCCGAACGCGCTGACACGCAAGGTGATCTTCGTCTGGTCTGTCCGCGAGGAAGGCGGACTCCTTGGCGCTGGCGCCTTTGGCGCGGAGCACGGTCGATCACTGCGCAACATCTACAGCATCGACACCTTCGTGTCGTCCGACACACCGCTCGAGAATCCCGTCTTCGCCTACGCGCCACTCGGCAGTGGCTTCGTGCTCCGGGGGCTCGACGATGGCTTCATCGCGCCGCCGGCTGATCGCGCGCGCGTGCTGGCCGCGGCGCGAGCGAACAATATTCCCGTCCAGGTCGGAACGACGCACGGAGGGGTGGACGGCTCTGCGATCGCTCCGTACGGGGCTCCGAACGTTGGGCTGTCGTGGCCGGGCCGCTACTCACATGCGCCCGGCGAGGTACTGGACCTGCGCGACGTGGATGCGTTGATGCGCATCATCATCGCGCTTGCAGTGGTGCGCTGAGTTCCCGTTGCGCATACTCCACCCGCGACGACCAACCGTCCCCTCACCCTTCGCGACCATGCTGCTGAGCGCTTCACGCCGCCTGTCCACCACGGCCCTGTTCACGTTCTGCCTGACGTCGTCTCTGACGCCTGCCCCGGCGGCAGCGCAGCACACCGAGCGCCCCCCACTGCACGGTCGCCATTGGGTCGCCGTCACAGGCAAGCCACTCGGCGCCACCGCGGGTGCGATGATCTTTCAGCAAGGCGGAAATGCGGTTGACGCCTCTGCTGCAATGCTCGCCGCCGTCTGCACCATGTGGGACACGCTCGGCTGCGGCGGTGAAACACAGGCGCTGATCTACAATCCGAAGACGAAGAAGGTCATCGGCATCAACGCACTCGGCATGGCGCCCACCGGCGCGACGCCCGCCTTCTTCCGCTCGCGTGGCATGGGCTTCCCGCCGGAATTCGGGCCGCTTGCTGCAGTCACACCTGGTACGCCGGGCGGATTGATGGTGATGCTCGCTGAATTCGGCACGATGTCGCTGGCGCAGGTACTGGCGCCAGCGATTCAGATGGCTGAGCAGGGGTACGCCATCGAGGCACAGGCTGCGAACGCGATCCAGGCCAACGCGGCGCGATTCAAGCAGTGGAAATATTCATCCGCTGTGTTCCTGCCGCACACCGGACAGCCACGTGAGGCACCGTCCGCCGGTGAGATTTTCCGCCAGCCGGATCTCGCAGCGACGTTCCGTAAACTGGTCGAGGCAGAGCGCATCGCGCTTCGCGCAGGGAAGAATCGCAAGCAGGCGATTTTGGCGGCGTATGATCGGTTCTACAAAGGCGACATCGCGGCGGAATTGGTGCGCGGCGTGCAGGAAGACGGCGGCCTGTTCACGATGGACGATCTCGCGAAGTGGACCGTGCGCATCGAGGAGCCGTACTCCACCGACTATCGCGGCTATCAGGTGTTCAAGCTGCCCATCTGGCAGCAGGGCCCAGTCATGCTGCAGGCGCTGAACATTCTCGAGAATGTCAACGTCAAGAGCCTGGGCTACAACAGCGCGCAGTACATCCACACGATTTATCAGGCGATGAATCTTGCCTACGCGGATCGCGACTTCTACTACGGCGATCCGTACGTGGGTCCGGAGGAACCAGTCGCCGGGCTGATGAGCAAGTCGTATGCGAAGGCGCGATTCGCGTTGATGAACATGGATCGAAACGATCCTGCAGTTCGGCCGGGCGATCCGTATCCGTTCCAGCAGGGTGTCAATCCGTTCACGTCGCTGCTGTCGCGCTGGTCCACGAATGGTCCGCGACCTGACAGCGTGCGCCGCGCCGGGGCCACGAGTGGCGGCAGTGACGCCGCGTATGCTGCGCGCGTTCCCGGTGCCGACAGCGTCTTTGATGAAGCGTTCACACGCGGCACGACCAGCATTCAGGCCGCAGACTCCGCCGGCTGGATGGTGTCCATCACGCCGAGCGGTGGATGGATTCCGGCGGTCATCGCGGGACGCACGGGGATTGGTTTGTCGCAGCGGATGCAGTCGTTCGTGCTGGATGCGGAAGACGGACCGTTCAATGTGCTGGAGCCGGGCAAGCGCCCGCGTGTCACACTCACGCCAACTTTGGCGCTGAAGGACGGAGAGCCGTGGATGGCATTCTCGGTGCAGGGAGGAGACACGCAGGATCAGGACCTGCTGCAGTTCTTCCTCGCGATGGTGGAGTTTGGTCAGACGGTGCAGCAGGCCGCCGAGCACCCGGGGTTCCACAGCTACCAGATGCGGTCGAGCTTTGGCGACCACGAGGCTCGCCCAGGCAGGTTGCAGCTCAACGATCGCATGCCTGACTGGGTGCGTGATGACCTGCGGCGTCGTGGCTACTCGCTCGAGTTTTCCCGTTACACGTCGGGGCCGATCACGGCGATCTGGCGCGATCGCGCGCACGGAACCTTGTGGGGCGCGGCGAGCAACTTCGGTGAGGACTACGGGATTGCGTGGTGAAGCAGCACCTGAGAGGGCGAGCGTGAGCTGATCCTGGCCGGAATGGGGTAATTGAGGGGAGTGGCGCACCGTTCGGGGAACTCGTCTCCCACTCGGCGCATATGTCGGTTGCACCCCCCATCCGGTCTCCATGCGCTTCACGTCACGCTCGATGTCAATCCTCGTGGGCTTCTGCTGCGTGTTCGCAGCGGGTGCGTCCGGGCAGGTGGTTGGCGCGGGCGTCGCTCTCGACGCGGACCTGCTGGGAGTCACCGGGCCGTCGGTTGATGGGCTGCCCGCCGGCTGGCGCGTGCGCGCCGTCCGCGGCTTCGAGGCACCGTCAAGCCAGATCGTTGACTCGGGCGGTCAGCGCTTTCTCCGTATCGGTGGCACGAAGCGAGCGGCGTGGTTCGTGAACGAACTGCGCATGCCGTTGTCGGCGGGGACGGGCACGCTGCATTGGACCTGGCGCGTGCCATTGGCGCCCGTGGGCGCGAGCGCACAATCGTCAGCAACGGATGATGCTGCGTTGCGTGTGTTCGTGGTGTTTGAGCGTCACACCCGCTTCGCGCGCACACCTCGCGCGCTGTTCTACACGCTTGGAGTTGGCGAACCTGCCCTCGTGCCGACGTCCCGCGGCCCGATGGTGTCCATCAATGCCGGCCGGCCTGACGCATCGAGATCGTGGGTTGACGTGAGCGCGAATCCAGGTCGCGACTACCAGCGTATCTGGGGTGGAGACGCGCCGCGCATCGTCGCCGTCGGCGTGATGCAGGACACTGATCAGACCATGCGCGCCGCCATCGGCGATATGCTGCAACTCGAATGGAGGAAATCCGATGCACCGAGTCCGTAGACTGCTGTTGGTGACTCTTCCATTGCTGGCCCTCGCCTGCGGTGGCGCGTCAGCTCCGACCGCCCCCGATGCCGAGCCGGTCCAGCCCCCCGTCGCGAACGGCGGACTCACCGGGCCGGCAGTGTCCGGGCGCCTCGTCAAGACCGGCTATGCCGTGACGGGGACGGCAACGCTGCGCATCGAGAATGGGATCGGCCAACTCGACCTGTCGTCCGACTACTCGATCGTGCAGACGCCAGGTCCCTTCCTGTACCTGAACACGACCAACAATCCCAATAGCGGGTCTCCACTGCGTGTTGCCGGCGTGAAGGACAAGAGCGGCGCTCAGCGCTTCACCTTTTCGGTGCCGGCCGGTGTGACCTACTCCTGGGTGATCATCTGGTGCGACCCGTTCAACGTCGCGATGGCTGAGGCACGTCTCGCGCCATAGCCGGTTCCACCGGATTGTGTGCGGGGTAGTGGTGGCGCTGCACGCTGGTCAAGTTTCGACGATGCGCCGACTCCTTCTCGCCATCACTTTTGGCCTCGCTGCCACCGCTCGCGCGCAGCAGGTACCCGATCGGGCCTTCCGCCCTCCCGTGCCGCGCCCGGCCTATGGCGAGGCCGAAGGGCCGCGCCTCTGTCTCGACGAGGCGCACCACAACTTCCACACACTCGCGGATCGATTCTGGGCCTTCGGCGAACTCGCGCGTCGCGACGGCTATCGTGTTGCACCGCTGAGTGCGGTCTTCACCGCACAATCACTCACCGGGTGTGACCTGCTGGTGATTTCCAACGCGCAACCGAGCGGCAGACCGTGGACGGAGTATCCGCTTCCGACTCCATCGGCGTTCACGGACGCGGAGATAGCGGCGGTGAGCGTCTGGGTGAACGGTGGTGGACGCCTGCTGCTGATTGCCGATCACATGCCATTGGCTGGCGCTGCCGCACCTCTGGCGAGAGCATTTGGCGCGAGTTTCACCAACGGTTTCGCGTATCCCGGCGCGACGGACGCGGAGATCGAAAGTGTTCGCGGCGGTGGCAGCTCAGCACCAACACTCTTCCGTCCCGGCGATGGCACACTGCCGCGGCACGCGATCTCGGAAGGCCGGAATGACCTGGAGCAGGTGAGACAGGTACGCAGCTTCACGGGTCAGGCCTTTCGCTGGGATGCGGATGGTGCGATGCCCGTGATGATTCTGCCGTCGGACTACGTGTCGTTCGAGCCGCTCATTGCCTGGCAGTTCAAGCCTGACACACCCGTCCGGAAGGTCGGCGGCTGGCTGCAGGGTGCGACGCGGCGCGTGGGACGTGGTCGAGTTGCACTCTTTGGTGAAGCGGCGATGTTCAGCGCACAAGTCGCTGGCGCCGAGCGACGTCCCATGGGCATGAACGCGCCGCTGGCGGAGCAGAACGCGCAGTTCACGCTCAATGTGCTGCACTGGCTCACGGGCATCCTGGAGCCATGACGAAGGTCCGCGCATCGCAACATCGCAACATCGCAACATTTGCAACATCGCTGGAGTGCGCCCCCCTGCGTGACACGCGCGATGGGCGATCAGCCAGCGCGGATCACCGCGGTGGCTCCGCATGCCAATCATCATCGTACGAAAAACCGCCTTCCGCACCGTTGGCACCCTGACCGCTCCCCGTCCGCCCGCGAAGGCGCTTGACGTCATAGCGCCGGCCGGCGCGGAGCACGGTCTCGATCTCCTGAAGCTCGCGGATTCGCTCACTCGGTTTTCCATTCACGATCAGGATGTCCGCCACCTTGCCCACGGCAATGCTGCCGTAGTCTCTCGTTTCCCGCATGAAGCGCGCAGCATCCATGGTGGCGATCTGCAGCACGCGTGCAGCAGGAATCCCCGCCAGCTCGTACATCTCGAGCTCACGTCGGAAGGTTGATCCGCTGGAGTTGTCGGTGCCGGCGATGAGGGGAATGCCGAAGGCGTAGAGGCGGCGAATCAGCGTCAGGTACGCGCTGTCGGCGCGCTGCTGATCGGGTGACCCGCCAGCACCCACAATGGCGCCGCCGCCGCCGATCCACAGGTTGAATGTTCCATCCACGGCCGTGCCCTTCGCCTTGAGGAACTCGAGCAGTTTCGTCATACCGGCGGAGTTCACATCGAATGTTGGTGCGACCGCTGTCGCGACCTGCGAGTATGCGCGCATCCGCGGCAGGTAGAGCGAGTCGGGGAAGAAGTTGGAGAAGAAGAACGCGGCGTGCTGGATCTCATCGAAGCCCAGCGACACCGCCGCTTCAATGCTCATGCCGCGCGGGATGTGGCCACTGAGCAGCATGCCGCGCTTCTTCGCCTCGGCGGCGATGACCGGGACGAGATCGGGGTGCACGACGTTGTAGAGCTTGATCTGCTTGTAGCCGAGGGAGTCGTACCGTGCGACCCATGCCCGCGCCTCCACTTCGTTGCGCACGATCGCTTCGCTCGGACCTGCCCATGCGAGCGGGCCTTCGATGAAACCGCCGAGGATGACGCGCGGTGACGCGAGACGACCCGCCGCTTCCCGATCGCGCAAGGAGACCGCGACATCGACGTCGGCGGCGAGGTCGCGCACGGTCGTCAGCCCATTCGCAAGCTGGATGAGCCCGAGCGACGACTGGCTCGCGACCTGCGAGTGGGTGTGCATGTCCCACATGCCAGGCATCACCGTCTTGCCGCGCGCGTCGATCACCGTGGCACCACTCGGAACCGTGACGGCGTCCGACGCGCCGACCTCGGTGATGCGAGAACCGCGAACGATCACGGTCTGATTCAGTCGCATGACACCGGCGTCGCTGTCGAACAGGTCGCCGTTGACGATCGCGATCGTGCCCGATGTGGGCGTGACGATGCCCTTCGCGATCGCCTCGCCCTGCGCATCGCGCCAGCGCAGCTCGAGCGCGCGAAACGCCGGCAGCAGCGACTCGGCACCACGCTTCACGGTGATGAACCACTGCACGTCCGTGGCGAGCAGCTGGCCATTCGCGTCGAGCCAGACACCACTCGGACTGGAGTTCTCTCCGCGACGCACCATCACCAGTCGCGCACGCTGACGCCGATTGCCAAGCCTGAACGTCGTGTCGGCGATGACCTCGGCGCGCCATTCACTGCCGCTGATGACCACGTCGCGAAATCCGGGGCGTGAGAGCAGGTGCCGCGCGAGCATGGCCTGTTCGTAGGGCGTGCCGTTGCGCAGGCCCGTGTATCCGCCGGGAGCGCGCGCCTGCATTCGGGCGGGCCCTGCGCCGACGGTGAGCTTCACCGAGTCGCCAACTAGTTCAAAGCGTTCACTCGGCGGGCCCGCCGTGCCGTCAGCGAGCACTCCGCGCTGTTCGCCGCCAAGCGGGGTGCGATCGGCCGCCAGGCGGTAGCGCGTCTCGACGCGCCCGCCGCGATTGCGATCAGTGTAGATCCAGCGTACCGTGAGCGAGTCGCCGGCAACGCTGGCGGTCAGCGTGCCCGCTTCGCGACCGTGGTTCATCACGACCCACGTCTCTGGCGCGTTCGGCTGCGCGGAAAGCGTCGTTGCGTACATGAGCATGCCGGCAGCGCAGGCACGCGCGACACGGGCGCGTGGTCGCATCGTGGCAGCAATCGTAGATGTGGCGGGCATGGCCTGGATCCGGGTTCAGGTTGGGACCAGACGAATATGTGGCCATGCCCGGAAATCCACCTCCCGTCGGCGACAACGCCCGCAGAACTGGCTCATGCCCCCGGTTCGATCGCCTGTTGTCCCTTCTTGTAGGTGTTGTACACGAACACCGGGATCGGGAGATCACCGAGGTGATGGTCGAGAAGCGGCCTGACTTCTGCCCAGCTCATTCCACCTGCACCCGTGGCAAGCCGCGGCATGGCTAGGCTGCGGATGCCGCTTCGTGTGACCTCATGTCGCAGCCGCTTCAGTGCGTGATTCACGTTCGACGCTGACGCGCGGCCGGACGCCTGCGATGCGTGTTCGCCTTCCTGCGTCATGAGATTGTAGATCGTCTTGCCCTCCGCGTTGTGATACGCCCACAGCTCGCCCGGCCGTGGATGGGTCTGGTGCGCGTAGTGCCGGAACTCCTTGGCCAGGGATGGCCACAACTGCCGAAGCGACAGCGCGAGGCCCGCATCGAAGTGATCGTTCGGCGAAACGCCATGCGCAATCGCGTTCGCCTTCGTCATTAGAATGTCACCCTGCACTTCGTGGATCATGTGCTGCTCCGTTGCCTGACGTTCCACACCAGGAGTACCCGGGTCCGGGCACCGATGCATGAAGCTCGGACACGTGCCCGGGGAAATCCGTCGGGGATTCCTTTACGGCCTGTCAGGGCAACTGAGACCTGGTGCGAGATCCTGTCTCTTCTCCCGGCTCATTCCCGCGAAAGATGAGTCCGCAGATCGATGACGCGCCTGGCCTTCCCCGCCTGGTTGCGCTCCAGCGTCGCATGCGGCAGAATGGCGACCCGCGCCGAGATGCCGATGAGGGTCTTGATCCGCTCGCTCAATGCGGTGGAAAGCATCAACCCGGCCGCCGTCGAGGTGTCCGAGTGACCCGCCTGCCATTCGCAGCGCACCTCCAGCTCATCAAGGAGGCCGTCACGCGTCAGGTGCAGCAGGTATTGCCCCGAGAGTGAAGGGTGCTGCAGGACGATCTCCTCGATCTGCGTCGGGAACACGTTCACACCACGAATGATGAGCATGTCGTCACTGCGACCGACGATCTTGCCCATCCGGCGGAATGCGCGTGCCGTTGGTGGAAGCAGTCGCGTCAGATCACGTGTCCGGTAGCGAATGATCGGCAACGCCTCTTTCGTCAACGAGGTGAAGACGAGTTCTCCTTCCTCACCATCGGGCAGCACGGCGCCGGTCACCGGGTCGATGATTTCAGGATAGAAGTGATCCTCCCAGATCACCGGACCATCCTTCGTCTCGACGCATTCACTCGCCACGCCGGGACCCATCACCTCCGACAGTCCGTAGATGTCCACCGCGTCAAGTCCGCCACGACGCTCGATGTCGCTGCGCATCGCGTTCGTCCACGGCTCGGCACCGAAGATTCCAACGCGGAGTGAGCTCGCGGCAGGGTCCAGCCCCATGCGCTCGAACTGCTCCAGAATGACCTGCATGTAGCTCGGCGTCACCATGATGATGTCCGGCCTGAAGTCCTGAATGAGCTGGACCTGCTTCTCGGTCTGGCCGCCCGACATGGGGATCACCGTGCAGCCAAGCAGTTCCGCGCCATAGTGCGCGCCCAGCCCTCCGGTGAAGAGGCCATACCCATACGCCACGTGCACGATGTCGCCTGCGCGACCGCCAGCCGCGCGGATCGACCGGGCCACGAGATGCGCCCAGGTCGCGATGTCACCGCGCGTGTACCCCACGACCGTGGGCTTGCCGGTGGTGCCTGACGACGCATGAATGCGCGCCACCTGCTCCCGTGGGACGGCGAACATCCCGAACGGATAATTCTCCCTCAGATCCGCCTTGATCGTGAACGGGAAGCGGGCCAGGTGGCCAAGCGTCTTCAGGTCGTCAGGATGAACACCTGCGCCGTCGAACGCATTCCGGTAGTGCGGCACGTTGTCGTACGCGAGCCGAAGGGTCGCGCGGAGCCGCTGCAGTTGCAATGCCTCGATTTCGTCGCGACTCGCGGTTTCGATCGGCTCGAGGTCGTGCGGTTGGGGGCGGAGGGCTGGCATGGCGAAGTGTCGCCCGCAGCGCCGTGCCGCGCAACGCTCGTGCGGCCCCGCCTGCGCCGGATCCGGCGCGCCGCGGTCAACCTATGGCGAGTACGTCCGTCCTGACGCGCTTCAACCCTGAGCTATGGTGACGTCAGAGTGCCATTCGCACTCCGACGCGGATCCTCTCTGCCGGAACGGCACGCTGACCCGTGCGGGATCGCCCGCCGAGCTGCACGGGCTCCCACCGTTCACGCCCGACGATTGCGCCGATGCCCGCGCCCCAGACCATGCCGCCGAGTATCACGACCGCTGTCTGCTCGAGGTCCGTCAGCGTGGTACAGACGCCGTCACGACACGTGGTGCACGCTTCGCGCTCCGGGAGCACCACGTTGGCCAACGCGAGCGCCGCGCCGATACCTGCACCCCAGAGGATGCCGCGCTTGGCCCCTGACGCGCGACTCCTGCCTCTGTAGACCTCGACGGTCTGCAGCGATGACACCGAAAT
>JANMNM010000292.1:0-1533 GCA_031373905.1 Gemmatimonadaceae bacterium
CTGTGGCAGCCGCGCGGGATCGTCAATCGCCAGGACATCGCCCCCCTGCGCGCTGACGATCTGGCGGAACTTCTCCAGCGCCGATCCGGAGGTGATCGCGGCGCGCAAGATCGTCGCCGCCTCGCCGACGTCCAGTTCCGGCCGCGCAAGCCGAAGCATTTCCACCGCCAGTGCCTCGGTCACAGTCCAGAGATCCTCCGGGCCGCCACCTTGCAACACGTCCAGACACTCGCGGACCTCGAGCGCGTTGCCGCACGCGTTGCCGAGGGGCCGGTCCATCGCGGTGAGCAACGTCACCACCGGCACGCCAGCGGCAGCACCGAGCGCGATCATCGTGCGCGCCAGAACCAGCCCGCGCTCGAGGTCCGGCAGAAATGCACCACTCCCTCGCTTCACATCGAGTACGAGGCCCGTGAGCCCCTCCGCGAGTTTCTTGCTCATGATGCTCGCCGCGATCAATTGCACACATTCCACTGTCGCCGTGGCATCGCGGAGCGCGTAGAGGCGACGATCCGCGGGCGCGATCTCGGCCGTCTGCCCAATCAGCGCACAGCCAATCTTCTCGATCTGGGCCTCGGCGCGCGCCAGCGACAAGTCCGTCCGGAATCCGGGAATGCTCTCGAGCTTGTCGAGTGTGCCGCCCGTGTGTCCCAATCCGCGCCCCGACATCATCGGCACCGAGACGCCCACGGCCGCCAGCAGCGGCGCAAGAATCAATGAGGTCTTGTCACCGACGCCGCCGGTGGAGTGTTTGTCGATCCACGGTGGCGCATGGGCGGGACGCCGCAGCACGTTGCCGGTAGCCAGCATGGCAGCGGTCAGTGCGCTCGTCTCCGCGGCATCGAGCCCACGCCAGAAGATCGCCATCAACATCGCCGCCAACTGGTAATCCGGCACCGATCCGTCTGCCGCCGCGCGGGCTATGCTTTCGAGCTCCGCCGTCGTGAGTCGACCACCGTCGCGCTTGCGCTCGATCAAGTCGCGCAAGATCATGCGGCGGCGAACCGACGTGATCGGCACGGTGTACCATCGTGTCCGGGCATTGGCCTGATTGTCATCTTCACCGTTCTCACGAATTGAGCGTCTGTGACCTATAAAAATTCATGCCTGCACGCATTCCGTGCTGCCATTCTACTCACTGCGCTGACGCCGCTCGTGTCGCTCCGGGCCCAGGATGCCAGTGCGGTGGTTCAGGCGGCAGAACGCGATCGTGCCGCCCGCAACGCGGCGGGTGCCCTGGCACGCTACGAGAGTGCGCTCGCAACGTTGCCCGGTAACTACGATCTGCTCTGGCGCGCGTCGCGTGAAGCGGTGGACCTGGGCGAGGCGGCGCCAGCCGCACCGCGACGCGCCGAGTACAACAAGATGGCGGAAGGGTACGCCCGCAGGGCGATCGCGGCCAATCCAAGGGGAGCAGACGGACACTTCATGTTGTCGGTCTCACTCGGACGGACTGCGCTCTCGGTGGGTTCAAGGGAGCGCGTGCGCTACGCCGCCGAGATTCGCAGCGCAGCGCTCGAAGCCACTCGTCTC
>JANMNM010000296.1:0-4035 GCA_031373905.1 Gemmatimonadaceae bacterium
TCCCACACTCAAGGTCGGCGCACTCGGCACGCACAACGCGCTCGGTGTCGCGAAGGCGAAGCAGGCGCGGTTCTTTCTCGCGTCCACGTCGGAGGTGTACGGCGACCCGCTCGTCCATCCACAGCCCGAGACCTACTGGGGCAACGTGAACCCGGTCGGCCCGCGCGGCGTCTACGACGAAGCAAAGCGGTTCGCCGAGGCGATCACGATGGCGTACCATCGCTTCCATGGACTGGATACGCGCATCGTGAGGATCTTCAATACCTACGGTCCGCGCATGCGCCCGCATGATGGCAGGGTCGTGTCGAACTTCATCGTGCAGGCGCTGAAAGGTGAACCGATCACGATCTACGGTGACGGGTCGCAGACGCGCAGCTTCTGCTACGTGGAAGACGAAGTCGATGGCCTGTACCGCCTGTTCATGAACGGCGACTCGGAGCCGACGAACATCGGCAATCCGGTGGAGTTCACCGTGCGGCAGCTGGCAGAGATGGTGGTGGAACTCACAGGCACCTCGGCGCCGATCGTCCACCACGACCTGCCGGTGGATGACCCGAAGGTGCGCCAGCCCGACATCACGAATGCACGCAAGAAGCTGGGGTGGGAACCGAAAGTTCCGCTGCGCGAAGGGCTCGAGCGCACGATCGCCTACTTCGACGGGATCCTTGGTAAGGAAAACACCGTAGCGTGAGTCGCCTCCCGCCCGTGTGTGCCTCGTCGCTGCACGTCAGCGTCGAGGCAGCGCGGCAAGTACAGCCACAGGTTTGCTCGCCGTCCCGGAACCGCACCGTCAGCGCCGCCGGACGCCGCTCACAGGCCGTGTGACAGCGCGACGAATCGGCTTCTCCTCGCGCTCTTCATCCTCCACGTCCACCGCCAGCGGAAAGAACAACGACTGCTTCACCGTCGGATACGGCGTCCGCCACCCCTTCGCCGCACCCCACAGAATCCGGTTCAGCCGCTCCGTCGGCGCTGCATCGGGCTCGTGAAAATTCATCCGCGCACTCGCCAGTGCCGCACGACGCTGTGCTGCTGCATCCGGCCCCGTGATCGCCCCAACCCGGACGTTCACGTCGTACAGCGACTGCGCGGGCACCAGCGCCGTGTAGGGCGTGAAGTCGGGTGCATCGCCCGCACCCAGGAAGCTCGCGCGCATGTCCGTCGCCACCAGGTCGAACATCGTCAGCGCCGGCAGGCCAAGCATCAGTTCGATCGTCTTCACCATGCTCGGCTGACTGTAGAACGTACTGTCGATGATCCCTCGCTTCGCGTACGGGCTCGCCACGAGCGCCACGGTACGATGGCCGTCGATGTGATCCACACCGTTCTGCGCATCGTCCTCCACGACGACGATCGCCATCGACTTCCAGAACGATGAATGACTGAGCGCCTCGACGAGGCGTCCGAGCGCGAGATCGTTGTCGGCAACGCAGGACGCCGGCGTGCACCAGCCGGCTGACGTGCCCTGCGTGTGATCGTTCGGCAGGATCATCATCGTCAGGTGCGGCATCTGCCCGGCGCGCTCCCACTCTTTCAGGTGTTCGAGCACGATGTCCGCCTTCACGACGTCGGGCACCTCCTGCGTCCACCCCGGATACTCACGCACGAGGATGCGATCCAGGCTCGGGATCTCACTGCGTGTGTTGTACATCCGCTTCAGCGTCGCTCGCGCTTTCGCTGGCGTGTACGTGGCTGAATCGCGGTACATAGCCATCAAGCGTGCGCGCGCACTCGGCATCGAGTCACTCGGCGCAGGCGCATACTCACCGAAGCTGACCACGCGCTTGCCCTTCGCCGCTGCGGCCTCCCAGAGAAATCCGCCCGACGAGTACGTCAGCGGATCGTTGCCTTCACTCGGGTAGCTGCGACCCGAATACAGTGGCCACATCGGGTACGCCGTCTCCATGCCCTGCGTCAGCCAGTTGTGACCGTCGGCGGAATTGCCGCCGGATGCGAAGAAGTGATCCAACAACACGAACTGCTCGCTCAGCGCGTGCGCGTTCGGCGTGATGGCGCGGCCGTACATCGTCAGGCTCGGATCGCTCGCCCCCTTCCCGATGTCGCCGAGCACCTGATCGTAGGTCCGGTTCTCCCGGATGATGTAGACAACATGCTGAATCGGCGTTGGTTCGCCGGGACGCTCCGGCACCGGTTGCGCGGCAACGCGTTGGCGCGGTGACGTCGATGGTGCGGCGGGCCCGCTCGCAAGGTGAAACCGGTTGTTCTCGGCAACACTCGTCGTGTACGCGCTCAACTCCGCCGCACCTGGCACAGGGATCACGTTCACCGATCCTCGCTCGGCGAAGACGTACCGCCCCTCCTTCCCTGCGGTGCGCCCTGTTCCGGCGCCAACACCGAACAACGTGCCGACCGCGATCGTCGAGCCGTCGCTGCTGACATCGATGCTGCTCGGGTACCAGCCGGTCGGAATCAGCCCGCGGAGCGGCGACGCTGCACTCGCACCACCGCTCACATCGTACATCGCCACTGCACTTGCCGCTCCCAGCGTGACGAACAGCGTGTTGCCGTCGGGTGACAGCGCGAGAGCCGTCGGGGTCAGCCCGATGCGACGCTCCCGGAACGGCGCGATCGCGATCGTGCCCGCCAGCAGGTTGGCCCGCGTATCCACGATGCTGATGGCGTCGCTGTTGCCATTGGCCACATACAGTCGCTGACGCGCCTGATCCCACACGATTCCCGTTGGATGCGCGCCAACCGTCACGCGGTGCGTGACGGTGCCCGTCGCGACATCGATGCGCTCGACCGTGCCGGGCAGTGCAATGCCTCGTGCGTCGATGCGCACTGGTTCCGCGGCCGGATCGCAGCACTGTGACGCGCGCCGCTGGCCAGGCCGCGGCTTGGCGCCGCCGAAGACCGTCACCCAAGCCGTCGTACCGTCCGCCGAGATGACTGATGCAATCGGCAGCACGCCAAGTGCGACGCTGCGGATCGGCAACCCGGTGTCCGCATCGAGGATCACCAGCTTGTCATCCGCCGGCAGCGGCAGCACCACAGCGCGACGTCCATCGCGTCCTCGCTGCGCGGCAACGGACGGGCCGCCCGCCATGAAGTCACCAAGCGTTCCGGACTGCGTGATGATCGCGGCACCTGAGTCAGCGGCGTAGCTCACGAGCTGGGCCACCGACTTCGCGCGCGAGAGGGGCGGACCGCCTGGCGTTCGACTCGCCGCCACATCCGCCGGGAGTTTGCTCACCGAAGAAATCAGCGGTCGCCTCGTCACCGGATCGATGACGATGCCGTGCACTCCTGGCCGACCCACGAATTCCGCACGGGACACCACGCGATTGTCACGCCAGCGCATGCGCCAGGCACTGCCCGGCACGATCGCCCACACCTCGCCGGCATCAGCGCCGAATCGTACGCCGGCCACACGTCCGCTGAAGACGCTCTGCACGCCGACAGGCGTCACACGCTGTCCGACGGCGATGGTCCCGGGATCACGCACCTCGCGTTGCGGAGCGGGCGGCGCGACGGGCACCTGCATGAGAGCGACGACGAGTGCGAGCACGGCAAGTCCGCTGGGATGAGGAAGCTGGACCTTACGTCCGGGTGCGGTGCCGGGCAAGCAACACCTGTGTCACACCGACCCCACGTGGCGGCCGCGGCGTACCCGCGGTATCGTCACCTCGTCGCTCACCACACAAGGGGAGTCCCGGATGTCGAAAGTCTCGCGCAAGGAATTCCTGTCGATCACTGCGCTGCTGGCCGGGGCCACGTTGCTCCCGCGCCGAGTGCTCGGGCTCGCCCCGCGTGCCGCGATGGCCGGCGATGCCCCCGTCGTGAAAGGCGCTGGAATCGTCGCCGACTTCGTCGTCGTGAACGCACGCGTGCTCACTAGCGACCCCTCGCTGGCGCGCGCGCACAGGCGTTCGCAGTCCGCGAGGGAAAGTTCCTTGCGGTCGGCTCCACTCGCGATATCCGGAACCTTGTCGGACGCGGCACGCGAGTCGTTGATGCTGCGGGGATGACGGTCACGCCCGGCTTCATCGATGCACACTGTCATCCCAGCGGCGT
>JANMNM010000299.1:0-2014 GCA_031373905.1 Gemmatimonadaceae bacterium
CGTTCCCCGCAACGGAGCCGTTCCGCATGCCACACCGTCAGACGCAGACGCGTGATGACTGAACAGTGCGACGAATGCGGCGCCCGGATTTCAGGCGGCCGCGACGGGTGTCAGCAACGCTGGGATGCAATGAGCTACGACGGCAGAGTGGCGCACGCCGCCGCGTTCGACGCGTATTGCATGCAGCATCCGGATCGGTACTGCGCGTCAGCCAAGTCGTATGCGGCGCATCTGACCCGCCTCTGCTGCGGCGTTGAGCACGATCACGATCCGCGCGTGTACAGGGCCATCCAAACCTGGCTTAACGGTCCACGAGCGCTGGACAAGCCGCCTGTGCTTGCCGACCGCGGTGCCATCACGATCGCAGACGTCTCCGCCGCGGAAACGGATGTCCTCCGCGTCGACGCCGTCGAGCGGTGGATTGGCGCGGTCTGGCAGGCCTATGCAACACAGCACGAGACGGCGAGGCGCTGGATTCAGCAGGCACTCGCAAGCAGATAGCCCGGCGCAACGCCACCGGAGGCCGGCTGCAACCGGATACTCTCTCCGCGCGACGTCCGGATACCTTTCCCTGCATGCCAATGCGAATCGCCCGCACCACCGCCATCGTGCTGCTGCTTGGCGCCACACTCCCCGTGCCTCGGATCACCGCACAGTCACAGCGTGCGCCGACGAAGCTCACGGTGACGGCTGACGGTCATCCGCTGGCACTCTGGATGCGCGCCGCACCCAGGCCACAGGGCGTGATCGTGCTCTTGCACGGACGCACCTGGTCGGCACTCCCCGACTTCGATCTGCAGGTGCCCGGCGAGCAGCGCTCAGTCATGCAGGCCTTCGTCCGGCGCGGCTACACCGTGTATGCGCTCGACGCGCGCGGGTACGGGGCCACACCGCGCGACAGCACCGGCTGGCTGACGCCGAATCGCGCAGCGAACGACGTGGCAGCGGTCCTCCGATTCGTCGCCCGACGTCACGCCAGACTCCCGCAGCCAACGCTGGTTGGCTGGTCCTACGGATCGATGGTCGCACATCTGGCCATGCAGCAGCATCCGGATCTGGCGTCAGGTGTCGTGTTGTTCGGGTATCCGTGGAGTCCCGATGTGCGGACGCCGATCGCTCCCGACACAGGCGCACCGCCCCGCGCAGCAAACACGGCGAAGAACGCAGCCAGCGATTTCATCGCACCGGGACTGATCACGGACCAGGCCATTGCGGCCTACGTGGCAGCAGCGTTAAAAGCCGATCCCGTCCGTGCTGATTGGAAGGCGCTGCACGAATGGAATGCACTCTCGCCTGCGGTGCTGACAGTTCCCACGCTCCTGCTGCATGGTGAGAAGGACCCCTTCGCGCCGATCGTGTCACAGGGCAAGGTCTTCACCCAGCTCGGCTCACCTGACCGGCAGTGGGTGATTCTGGCCGGGGGTGATCATGCGGCACTCCTCGAAGACACGCTGCCGGCATTCATCGCGGCGATCGTCAACTTCATCCAAAGGCCACGCCTGCCGTAGACGGCGAGGTATCGCATGGCGGTCAATCCGTCGTTCCGGCAATTCGTTCTCGAGCAGCTTCAGCGCACGCTGCCGGCAATCAGGTCGCGCAGCATGTTCGGGGGCGTGGGGATCTACAGCGAGGATCTCTTCTTCGCCCTGATCGACGACGAGTCGCTCTACTTCAAGGTGAACGACAGCAATCGCGGCGACTACGAGGCACGTGGGATGGGACCGTTCCGTCCATTCGGTGACGGCGGTGAGGTCATGCAGTACTACGAAGTCCCTGTCGACCTGCTCGACGAGCCCACTCACTTCGCCCGTGGGCAGAGAAGGCCGTGGCCGTCGCGCGGCAGGCACGGCGAAAGAAGCGCTGAGGTTTGCAGCTTCCTTCTCAGCCGTCACACGGTGCCCGGCGTGACGGCTGGCCTGAGACACCACGACGCCATACCACACGGAGCACGAGTGAATCAGGATCACAAAGCCCGCCTCGGTGGCCTGTTCCTCATGTGCGGGGGTGCCGTGCT
>JANMNM010000332.1:0-10892 GCA_031373905.1 Gemmatimonadaceae bacterium
AATCTGGGGCTTGGACTCTACATCGCCGACCGCGTCGTGGCGGCACACGGGGGGCGTATCGACGTCACGTCGTCGACTGAGGACGGCACGCGCTTCGTGGTCACCCTGCCGCGATAGCGGCGGCGCACAACGCACTGGCAGATGGTGCTCACCACCCGCAAGCGGCTGCGCGCCTCCGGTCTCTCTCGGCACCGCCTGCACGGCGAGATCGCCCGCCTCGCGCGCTACTGCGCCGGGAAGGTCACGTCACCACGCGAGTCGACGGCGGGTATGCCACCCGCCCCCCAGGTGTCGATGATCGACCAGATCGTCACCCACCTCCGGACCTGCGCGACGCTGACGAGGTCGGCAATCGCGCCGGACTCTCGACGAATGTTCAACCGACCCCGATTGAAATTCCATTCCCGCGGTTTGTTCCCGCATCTAGTGTAGTGTCGCCGAAGTTCCTTGGCCAAAGGTGGGCGGTGGATTTAGGTGCCAACCAAGGCGCAACCCGCAGCGATACCAGCGGTATCGCGAGGAGTTGCAACGCCGGGTGGTGCCGAAAGACACGCCCAACTGCCAAGAGACTTCGGCGACGCTACACTAGGTTCCACGAGCACAATGAAAATCAGATCGCACCTTTTGTAGAGCCCGTCTCGACAAGGAGAAAGCGATGCGCAATTCCGATGTTGTAACGGCGATTCATGTGATGGCGGCGATCGCGATCGCGACGGGCGCAGCAGAAGCTCAGCCGCGGCACATTCCGAAGCGCGACTTCACGATTCACGGGCCGTGGCTGGTCGCGGGCAATGCATTGGGCACCGCGAAAGCGTCCGATCCAGAGCGCGCGACGATGTTGCCCGCGCAGCCGACCGTACTGAACGATGTGCGCACACCACCGCCGTTTGCGGCATTCGTCGATACGTCCGGACTGGGCGGTATCGACCCGGGCATCGCGGTCGGCAAACAGTTCGTGTTGTTGAGCGACAATGAAAACGGCATCGTGGTGTATCGTCGCGACGGTTCGCTGGTGGATCGGGGCACCTTTCCGCTCGTCATCAAGGTGGGCAAGCTCTTCAAGCCCGCGACGGACGATGCCAGCGCGAACATGAATTATCCGCCAAACATGCCGGCCGCCTGGAACACCGGAATCACAACGTACGGCGATGTGCGCGTGGCGTACGATGCGTGGCGCGGCCGATTCTGGATCTACGCGATGGGGCGGAACGCGCGCCCCGATACAGGCACGATTCTGAACGCGTTTCCCGTCCTCCGGCTGGCACGGCGAAACAAGTCGATGGTTGCGGTGTCGCGAACGGAAGATCCGCGCGACGGCTTCATCACATACTGGTGGGACGAGACGTACAGGAACGGCTCGTGCATCGTGGCGGCGCCGTGCGGCGATCCGGACTACGGCATATCAGGAGAAGGTGGCGACTATCCGAGTATCGCAATCGCACCCAAGCTCTTCACGGTCACGGCCGGGGTGAACCGATACAATCCTGCCGCGAGTGTCTCGACTGTGGCGAAGGCGGACAAGTGGGTCGGATGCGAAACCGGGTTCGTGCACCATGGTACGCCGTCGAAGTGGTGCGGTCCGTTCTATTCGCATCTGATGCTCGTCGATGCGAACAAGCTCGCTGCCGGGTGTGACTCGGTGGCGCGAGGCCGCGGTGGCGTCGCGCAATGCCCCACGGGGCGTTCGTTTGGCGTGTTCATCGACAGCGACAACTGGGTCACTGACTGGGCGGACGACGCGAAGTCGGACTTCGCGCACGGTATGGCGCGCGGCGTGCGCCCGGTGACGATGACGACGACGCACGTGCGGCTGTCCGACACGCCACCGTTCGCCGAGGCATTCTTCGTGACGTCGTACATCGATCGCTCGGTGATACCTCACCGCTACTACCTGACCCTGTACACCTACATGAACGACGCCCTGGGCGTCTCGCGGTATGAACTCGGACTCAAGACGTATCGCGATTGGCAATGGCCCATGAGCGCGGTGTATCGCAACGGCAAGATCTGGGTTGCGCATCATGACTGCTGGCCTCAGCAGTCGGGGTGCGTGACATCCATCCGGCTCAGTCGCATCAACCTCACCTCGCAGAAGGTGGACATCGACCGACGTTTCGGATTGCGCTCGGTGGCGGAGGACGGCCCGAACGCGCGGTTCGTCTATCACTTCCCGGCGCTCGCGATCACAGAGCAGAATGACCTGGTGGTGAGTTACGCGCGTCATCCCGTGGCCGACACCACCTGGCAGGAAGTGCGCTACAGCGTGTGGTACTCCAACGAGAGCGATCTGCGTTCCAGTCGCTTGCTCAAGTCAGGCAGTGGAAGATGGCCCTCACGCCGCCTGACGACAGACATCGGCGGGATGACTCTCGATCCGTCGGGTACATCGGTGTGGATGACCCAGATCTTCTCGACCACGGCACGAAATCGCCGCTTTGCGTTCGGGCAGTTCAGGCCACGTGTCGGAGGCACTGCGCCAAAGCCCGTGGATAGCGGAACGCGTCGGGAGTTGTCGGTCGACCTGATCGGGCCGGCGCCGATCAAGAAGAAGCCGCCGTTGTGAATGCAGTGCGGACTCTGAACGGGACGTCGGAAGGCGAGCAGAACCTCCGTGGGCAGGCGTTCTGATTGCTCGGCAGGCTCTTTCTTGTCAATTCGCCGGAACAGCGGCGGCTCAGGCAGTCGGCGGAGGATGCGGCGCCAGCGTGCGGTAGTCAGGCAACAACGACTCGTGCATGGCCATCGCGGCCACTGTACCGGCTGACGCCGCACGGATCGCGAGCTGCGGGCCTGGCGTGATGTCACCAGCCGCGAACACGCTCACCACCGATGTCTCGAAGTGTTTGCTCACCACGATGTGCCCGCCACGATCGCGCACGCAGCCGAGCTGCGCGCCGAGATCGTCGGCCGGCCGCTGCGCGAGCGTGAAGAACACCTTGTCCACGTCCAGCTGCGCACCGCCCTCGAGCTCGAGCGAACGGATGTCGCTGTCCTCGGTGTGCAGGCAGGTGATCGGGTCGGTGAGGATGCGGATGCCGCACCTGTCGATCTTCCGCTGCAACTCCTCGTCGTCCATGTCGGGCGGGCGGCCGTTGGTGGCGATCGTGATGTGTGAGGTCCACGTGGTGAGCGCGAGCGCCATCGCCACGGCGCGCTTGCCGTGACCGATCACGACCACGCGCTTGTCGCGTGAGTTGTAGCCATCGCAGTCGGGGCAGACATGTGCGTTGGCACCATACACGTTGCCCAGGCCCGGTATGTCGGGCCAGATGTCGCGCATGCCGATTGCGAGCAGGAGCCGCTTCGCCTGCACCGACTCGCCACCGTGGATGCGAATCGTGAACAGCGTGTCGTCGTTCACGATCTCGGCCGGCTCGATGCGCAGCACCGTCGCGTCGATGAGCGTGACGTCGTAGCCGCGCACCTCCTCGCGCCCGCGCCCGCGCAACTCGGCCGGTCGGATGCCGGGCAGCCCGAGGTAGCCGTTCACGCCACGCGTTTCCCAGTTGCGAGGGTCGCCGCTGTCGATCACGACCACGCTGCGCCCATAGCGGCCGCTCCAGATGGCGGCGCTCAGCCCGGCAGGACCGCCGCCGATGATGCCGATGTCGTATTGCTCGCGCAACGGTGCTCCGGAAGTGTGCATGCCGTCTCACCGCGCAAGAACAGTTCCCGACACGCGTCCCGCGGCTTTCCTGCTCAGCGCGTCTCCTGGCGAAGTTGTCGGTGCCGTCCAGCACGGTGTCGTAGCCGGCGAGAATCCTCATCGCGTTGACGGACGTCAGCCACGCGGCGTGCGTGACGACGTGCACATGCGGATTGAGGAGGTGCAGCCGGTCGCGCGCCGAGTCGAGCTTGAGTCCCCCGACGGTCGCTGGTGCCTTGGAGCACCCGATGCTGCAGGTTGGTCCACGTCAGCCGCGTCGTTGTCCATGAGGCCGATGATTATGCCGCGGGAAGACGACGAGATCCGCCCGGGGACATAGCAGCCGATCGGAAAGATCCGGATGCGCGGCAGCGGCGTAAGCTTAAAGTCAGCCCATGCGTCCGCGGCGGAGCGGCGCAAACGGAGCGTTGGCCTTCGGCCGGCGTTTCCGCCGCCTCATGGCTGCTGCGCACACGCACCCCACCTCTTGCTGGAGCACCACCATGCATCGTCTCGTTGCCCGCCTTCTCCCCGCCGTGGCACTCATTGCCGCGACCGCTGTCACCGCGCATGCGCAGGTGACCGCCTATGCCGTCACGCGCAACGCCGCAGGCGCGCAGCAGCTCGTGCGTTTCACACCGGGCGCGCCTGGTTCGGTGACGACGATCGGTGCGACGGGTGTGTCGCTCACCGGCATCGACTTCCGCCCCGCGACCGATCAGCTGTATGGCTACGATGGCGATCGCATCTACACGATCAATCCGGCGACGGGCGCAGCGACGCTCGCGTTCGACGTGGGCAACACCGCGGGGAACGTGGGCTTCGACTTCAATCCGACCGTGGACCGCATCCGCGTGGTGAGTCTCACCGGCACGAACTTCCGGCTCAACCCTCTCGATGGCAGCACGACGGTGGATGGCGCGTACACCTTCGCCATCGGTGACGTGAATGTCGGCCGCGCGCCGGCGTTCACCGCCGTCGCGTACACGAACAGCGATCGTGATCCCGCCACCGGCACGACGCTCTACGCCATCGATCCGACCCTCGGCCAGCTGATCCTCGTCTCCAATCCCAACGGCGGCGCCGTGAGCACCGTCGGTTCGCTCGGCATCGGGACGTTCACGTCAGTGACGGGCTTCGACATCGTGACCGTCAACGGCGTGAACACCGCGTACTTCGCGGCGCTGATGGCCGGTGCACTCACGAGCAGTCTCTACACCGTGAACCTGGGCACGGGCGCGGCGACACTCGTCGGCAGCATCGGCGCGACGGGTGGCATCGAGGGACTCGCGCTCACCGCCGTGCCGGAGCCGGGTACGTGGGCACTGATGCTCACCGGCCTCGCGGGCCTGGGTGTCGTGGCGCGCCGCCGTCGCACGTCGCGCTAAGACGCCGTGTGACGTGCGTGCCCCGTTCGCTGGGGTGAGAACCGTGCGGATGACGCGTGGCGCGGCGCCGTCGACAGTGAGTGTGCAGACCCGCGACTGAGCCGGACGCATTGCGGCGGCGTCACGGCTGGTATCCTGCCGTGATGACCGTCGCAGCGACGCGCAACGGCGCTGCCGGATCCACGCCGTCGTTCATGCGATTCACTCACCATCTCCCGTTTGTCACACCTGGCTCAACTGGCGCGATCATCTCGCCGACTTCGCCACACTCCTCTCTCGCTGACCGCGCCATCGTACGCCGGCGCGGAGTACGGCACGGCAAATGCGCTATGTACGCGCAACTCATCACCGGCGACACGACAATGGCTGACGGCACGCACTACAAGCACGACGCGAGCGACAAGAAGCTGGATCATGCGGCAACCGAGGCGGCGGACGCCGTGAAGGACACCGCGGTCGCGCACGCCAATGGCCCCGGCCACGATCCGGCGAAGATCGCGCGCCACGACGACGCGGGAAAGGACCGGCTCTTCGAGCACCGCGAACAGCATGACGATGCGGAGAAGGAAAGTGAGCGCTTGCGGCACGCGAAGGACGTGACGAAGCACGATCATCCTTCCGGGGACGTGACACCCGCGGTCTGACCCGCAGGGCGCCGCGGCTGCTTCTCGTCGCCGTCGCTGTGGCCGTTGCCGTCGCTGACGAAATCAGTGGCCGGCCACGGCGGACAGGAGCTGCGATGCCAGGCCGGTAGCGAGTGACAGGGTGCTCAGGTAAACACCGCCGCGCACGCCTGGTTGACGCCAGATTGCGCGGATTCACCCCCCGTGAGCACACCGGCGACGATTTACGCGGGCCGGTGCGGTGATTCCTGATCGGCTCGCACGGGCGGGCGTCACACTGCACATCCGAGCCGCCAAACGCCTGGGTGATCTAGCACGATTTATGCAAAGGGTTGTTGTCAACATCAGATAGAGGCCTCGTGGGTGAGGCTCCTTGGCGGATACATCACGGTGATGGCATCAGTCGAAGGCGCGAGTGGCATCCAGTCGGGATGTCGGCTCTCGCCTCTTCTTGTTTTTGGTGACTCAGCTATGGCGTCATGGCTTTGAGGTGACGACAGGACTGCAGCGCAGCGGCGCTCCAGGGGGCAACCGAGCCCCTCGTGACTGATGCTGGACATAGATCATTGCGTCGACACACTGAGTGGGGCAGCGGCGGAAGTTTTCCACCGTGCCCCACTCAGCGTCTTTGCGTCGGTTTGCGCCTCGGTAGCGCCTGACGGCCTCATCATCATCGGTCAGCACGCCAATGTGATGTCCTACAGCTACACGTATTGATCTGTTCTCGCCTCGCGACTATCGCGTGCCTGAGGCGCGCCCTGCTTTCGTCGCGGACGGCGTGCCATGGGCGGCCTCCATGGCATCGTTACTGGGCGATGATGCCAGCGTCCCGTACGTTCTCATCGCCCTCTTCCTCGAGCGCATCTCTGCCCCTTCCTCGAGCAGTCCTTCCATGCCTTTGCACTTCTTTCCGCGCGGGCTCGTGCCGAGTTGTTCGAAGATCTGTTCGAGCCGCGCCACATGTTCGTGAGTCTGCTCGAGGTGTTCCTCGAACGCGGTGCGCAGGCTGGCCGTCGTGGCGCCTTTCACCATCTTGGGCAGCGCCTTCACCAGCTGTGTTTCGGCGCTATGGAGATCCTTCAGTTCAGCCAGCATGAGGTCGTGCATTGTGGCGAGTGCCAAAGAGTCTTCCTCAACGAAGCGTCCCGCTGGGACGCGGTTCACAGGATGATGCGACGCGTGCGTGCCGCATCGAGGATCGAACCCGGTCAACGGTCAGCGTCGCAGCCGGAAACACAAAAGGCGCGAGTCAGTGCCTGTGGCACCGATCGCGCCTTCGTCTCTCGGGCCTGACGCCCGATCCACAAGGGTGAAGCCGGATGAGTCGGCTTCGTCTGTCATTTTCACCTACGTGGACAGCACGGCGCAAGTTCCGCGCCGCGATGCAGCCTCGCGTACGCGGCCGGCTGAGGCATCCGGAGGGGCCACATTTCGCGATTCCCGACCAGCCAGCCGGTGCTTGCGAACCCTCGGCTCAGCGGATTATTTGGCTCTGAGCGGTCGACCTGATTCTGACCGAGATCAACTTGGCGGACGAGACATCGGGCTCGTCAGTTGAAGGCGCGGGCGAATCCATTCAGTGGAGTCGCGTGCGCTTTTTTTCTCTGCTTCCGTGTGATGCAGCGCGTCACGCGGTGGGGGCGCCATGAACACCGGCTACAGTGCAACACTCGACGGGCGGTTCGCGGAGGAGTTGTCTGAGCTCGCCGACGGCAGCATGAGTCTCTTCGTCATCCTTCCAATCTTTCGCAGCCTGGTGGTCTCGGAGCGTCGTGCATCGGAATTGCAACGCTTCGAAGCTCTCATGGGGGAACATCTCGCGCAGTTGGAGGGAATACTGGGCGATGTGATGGTCCGTCGCGACCGTTCGGACGGCGCGCTGACGCGCGTACTCTTTGACGAGCTCTCACGATTGGGCGCGCTTCCTGCATCGACCACACGAGACACGGAGATCTTTGCAGTCGTGGAACAGGCGCAGTTGTTTCTGATGGGATCCTGCAGTTTTTCACTGCAGTGTGCGCGCGACGCGGAACTGGCGCGACCAGCTGACGTGCTCGAGGATGCGCTGGCGCGCATCGGCTCAATGGCAGTTCAGTCTGTTGCGTCCAATGTACTGCGTCCGGCAAGGTTCACGTCAGCCGAGTTCGCGGCCTGACGCGTGAGGTCAACGTGGGCGTGTCTAACCGGTGCATGGAGCAGTAGTGATCCAATTACTGACTGCCCGCTCGCTTGGTGATCTGCTGGCGCAACCATCGCGACTTCTGACGTGGTCGCGTGCGGCAGTGTCGGTCCATGCCACGCGTTCGGTCGCGTCGGTGTTGCTTCTGCTGTCTGCGTTGTCGCTGGTAGGGTGGTCGATGCGCATCGCTTGGCTGGTGCAGCCATTCCGCCTCTTCCCCGCGTTTGGCAGGCCAGCGGCGCTTGGCATGCTGCTGGTTGGCGGCAGCCTGCTGGCGACGTCGACGGCGCGTGGCCGATGGCTGTCGGTGGCAATGGCCTGCGGCGCAATGTTCGTCGGAACCCTGCCGTTGCAGGAGATGCTCGGGTGGCACGTGGTGGCTGCGACGCTCGGCGACCCGGTCGCGCTGAGAGAGGCCACCGAGCGCGTCGGCGCCGCACCACACTTGCCGCTCACCAGTGCGCTCTTCCTGTTGCTCGGCGGGGCAGGGGTGTTGGCCATCGCGTCACGCCGACGCGGACTCTGGTCATCCATCACGCTGGCGGCGACCGGCGGAATCATGATGCTGCTGGCGACCACGGTACTGGCAGGGCACGCGATGGGGTTTTTGCAGGGAGCCGCCTTCAGCCGTTCGCTCGGATCATCGCTCCAGGTCTCCATCGGTGCCATTCTCCTCGCGACGCACTTCAACGCGATGGCGTGGACGAAACAGGCAGGCTTTGCACCCCCGCCAGCATGGCTGCCGGTGTCCGCCGTCGCGGGGTCGCTGCTGACGGTGCTTCTTGTCTGGCGCGCGCTCCTCACAAGCGAGGAGGCGCAACTCATGGAGCAGACGCGCGTTGCAGCGCTGGCCAGCCGGTCGTCTGTGAATCGGCAGATGCTGGACGTGCAGCGCAGCCTTCGGCGAATGGCTCGGTATGGATTCGATTCGGATTCGAACTGGTCAGCTGCTGCAACGCAGATGGTGGAAGACGTCCATGGGCTCGAGACGCTGCTCTGGGTCGATGCGTCAGGCGTACCTCGTGCCGCAGACGGTCGTGCGTCTGCCGCCAAAGTTGCGGCAGTCCAGACTGCACTCCGTACGCGTCTGCCGAGCCTGACCCGTGTCACGGCAAGTGCCTGGTTCGTGCCCCTGGTGGATGATCCATCGCGATCGTTGATGGTGGTGCCTCGGTGCACGGGCGGTCGCTGCACGGAACTCGTCGTGGGCGTGCTCAATTCCGCGACGGTGCTCGGGTCGGTGTTGTCGGACACGGTGCTGGGGTTTGAAATGGCGATCGGTGACAGTGCAGGCTGGTTCCGAGCCTCCGGTCCGATGGATGCCGCCACCTCGCGGTACGCGGTGCGTGAACCGTTGAACGCCAACGCGTCCGGCTGGCAGTTGGCGGTCTGGCCGTCGGCTCGGCTGGCGTCTGGTACGCCATCAACGCTCAGCGATGTCGTCCTGGTCCTCGGCCTTGTGGTGTCGGTGCTGCTGGGTGTGGCATTGCGGCTGGCACAGTCGGTTTCGCAGACCGCGCGGCTCGACGAGCGCGCGAGCCTCAACCTCGCACTCAGGTCGACGACAGACGGTTTGTGGGAGTGGGATCTGCACACCGGTGAGGTGACGAGATCCCCGGAGTTGTGGACTCGGCTCGGCTACGGGATCGGCGCGAACCATCGCCGCATGCAGGATTGGCTGGCACTGGTGCACCCGCAGGATCTGCCGAAGGTAGAAGCCTCGCTGAATGATCATCTCCAGCGACGGGCTGAGTCGTTCGACGCGCAGTATCGTGTGCGCAGCGCGGGTGGCCGATGGCACCAGTTCGTCGACAGAGGACGCGTCGTCCACCGTACAGCGAATGGCGCACCGCTGCGACTGATCGGCGTCTTCGCTGATGTGACAGACAAACGGAATATCGAAGAGTCGCTGCGGCAAACCGAGAACTTGAGCACGATGGGTCGCCTCGCCGCACGGATCGCGCACGAGATCAACAATCCTCTGGCCGGCATCCAGAACGCATTCAGGCTCATCAAGGATGCCGTACCGCACTCGCACCCGCACATAAAGTATGTCAGCGCGATCGAGCGGGAAATTGAACGCATCAGTCTCGTCACACGCCAGCTCTACGAGCAGTATCGTCCTGAGACGGAGGTGAGTACGAACGCCCCGGTCTTTGCGGTCGTCAGCGACGCTGTTGCATTTCTCGAGCAGCTCAATCGCGCAGCCAATGTGTCGATCCACCTGGACCTGGGCGAGGCCGCAACCGTCGTCAGGATGTCGGACAACCTTCTGCGCCAGTGCGTCTGCAATCTTCTGCAGAACGCGATCGAGGCCTCTCACGCTGGCGCAGCGGTGTTCGTCAGCGGTGAGATCGTGGATGACGAGTTCGAGTTGCGCGTTCGCGACACGGGGCCGGGAGTTCCCCGCGAGCTGCGCGATGCCATCTTTGATCCGTTCGTCTCCACCAAGGCGTCGCCACTGTCCACCGGCGGGAATGGCCTCGGGCTCTCGCTCGTTCGCCGCGCACTCAACGCGGCCGGCGGCGGCATCGAAGTCGTCGATGCGCCTGGCGGTGGGGCCGAGTTCATCGCCCGCATTCCTCTCGCTGTTCAATCCGTCTCCGGAGGTTCTGCATGACGCGCGGCCGCATGCTGATCGCTGATGATGATCCGACGTTCCTCGCGTCCACGGCGGAGCTGCTCCGGCGCGAAGGATACGAGTGCGAGACGGCCCTGGATGGGATGGCCGCCTTGGCCCTGGTAGTGGATGCCCAGTTCGATCTGCGGATCACCGATCTCGGACTGCCGGGTAACGCCGACCTCGCACTAATTCGCCCGGTCGCGCAAGTGCGCGGCGGACTGCCGATGATCATTCTCACGGGATTCCCGAGCGTGCGTTCAGCGGTGGCGAGTTTTGAGCTTCCGGTGGCTGCCTAGCCCGGATTTCTCACCAGCTGGCGTGAATCGGCGTGTCGTCGTGCGGTCTGTGGAGGTGTCGACGTCCTGGGGCGAAATCCGGCACTGGAGCGACGTCACAGGCCATGGGTGCGGTGTCGATGGGGCCGTGGGACGGC
>JANMNM010000003.1:0-3366 GCA_031373905.1 Gemmatimonadaceae bacterium
GCAGCGCGGGCTTCGCCGGGTTGCTCACGTCGAAGATCGAGAAGCCGGCGAAGTTGCCGATGTAGATGGTGTTGCCACGGAAGGCGAGGTCGCTGTTCACGAAGGTCAGGCCTCGCGCCGAATCGAACACCGCGGCCTTGCCCGTGGTCGAAAGCAGCGTCATCCCCGAGATGGCGATCCCGGCGTCGTGCAACCCAGGCTTGAGACCGTTGCGTGGATCGTTGGCGCTGGGATAGGTCTGCGCCACCGCGAGCGTCGCGGCAGAGGCGAGAGCGAACAGGAGGGCTGGCGCGGTAGTGCGCGCGCCACGAAACACGGCCATGTGAACGAACTCCAGAGTGAGGGTCAGCGGTCGAGCAGCATCTGGCGCATCAGGCCGATCTCGGCCGTCTGCGTGGTCTCCACATCGTTGGCAAACACGTTGATGTCCACTTCCTGCGCAGCACGCGGCGACTTGAGCAGATCGGCAACCATGCTCAGGGCGCCCTGATGGTGCCTGATCATCAATGTCAGGAACAGCCGGTCGAAATCGCCGCCGCGCGACGCTTCCATCTGCGCCAGCTGTTCCGTGGTGAGCATCCCGGGCATGGTCATGCCGCGCCACGACGAGGTGTCTGGCGTGAACTGCTTGTAAGCGCGGAGCCAGTCCTGCATCAGCGCGATCTCACCGGCCTGCGCCAGATCGATCTTCTGTGCCAGCTTGAGCACTCGTGGGCTGGCCCCGTTCCTCGCGGCCATGCGCGACATCACCACCGCCTGCGCATGGTGGGCGATCATCCCCTGCATAAAGCGCACGTCGGCCTCGGTCACCAGCGAGCCCGACGGGAGCGTCACCGGCGGCATGCCATGATGCTGGTGCTCGGTCTGCGCGGCGGCAGCAACGGCACTCGTGAGAGCGGCAGCGACGAGGAGGTGAACGCGGCGAATCAGCACGGGGGCATGGAGCGAGGGACGTTGGGAGCGTACGAGCGATACGCGGCTCATTCAAACGACGCTGAGCCGCCGACACAGGCCCGCAGACGACAGTTCACGCGCCTCCGCGCATCCACGGCGCCAGAAACCCGGCATCCCGCTCCTCGCGCTCCACTGTGGTCCGGGCATGCCGTCGCGGCGCATCTCCCACATGCGCCGACGTCGCCGGCGAACGCCCAATCGGCTTCCTCGACCAGTTCGGCGGCTGATGCTCCGACCACCCGATCGACACTGCGCTTCGGACCATCCCGCGATTCGTGCAGGAGGTCCATGCTGCGCGCGCGGCGCGTGGCTACATGGTGATTCACCTCCCCGGCAACTCGTCCCCGGCAACTCGTGGGTACACCGCTCGCGCACAAAGCCATGCTCACCAGACCGGAACGGGTGAGGAGCACGCGACGACAACTGGTCAGGCTTTACCACCCGAGCACCGCGGTCGACTCGAGTGGGTAGGCGACTCTCACTTGACTTATGATTCGACGTTTAGCTAACTATCACCCATGCCTTCAGTCTTCCGAGCCCTCAGCGACCCCACCCGACGTCGCGTCCTCCAGCTCCTCCGCTCCCGCCCCATGACCGCCGGCGAACTCGCCGACCACTTCGCGGTTTCCAAACCCACCATGTCCGCCCACTTCAACGTCCTCCTCGCCGCCGACCTCATCGCCGCCGACAAGGTGGGCCGCACCATCACCTACCGACTCAAGCTCTCCGTCCTCGAAGAAGCCCTGCTCGAATTCACCCAGGCGTTCGGACTCACCGTGACCGAGGCACCGGCCACCACACCAGATCCGGACGCTCCGGCGAAGGACACATGAGAACTCACACCATGCCCTCAACGAACATGTCTCACGCCACCAACAGGCCAGTAAACCATGTCCGCCGCGCTTTGCTCGGCGCAGCCCTGGTGCTTTTCGTCGCCGCCGCCCTGAGACTGGCGTCACCGGAGTACCTGAGCCCCGACCTCTCCATCCGGCTCTCCGGCGTGCTCCTCGGCCTGGTCGTGATCGCCAACGCCAACAACGTCCCCAAGGCACTCCCGCGCCGATTGCCCGCGAGCCTCAACGCGGCCGAAGAACAGTCCGAACGGCGATTCGTGGGCTGGAGCCTCGTGCTTGGCGGACTGGGATACGCCGCCACCTGGCTGCTGGCGCCCATCGACCGCGCGAACACCATCGCCGGCCTGCTGCTCGCCGCGACCCTCATTCTCTCGATCGGACGCGTCGTGCTCGGCCGATCCAGGCCACGCCGCTGATGCAACCGCACTCCGTCTCTCGCGCAGCCGCACTCGCACTGGGGCGTGGCGTCTGCCTCACCCTCGCCGCGGCGCGAGCCTTGAGCGCCCAACCCGGACCGACTCCAGCACCACCTCCGGCAACGACAACCATCTGGCATGGGACTCTGGCCACGCCGAACGGCTCGCTGACACTCATCGTCCGCATCCGCACCGCCGCCGACAGCACCCGCACCGGTGACCTCGAAAGCCCCAATCAGGCACCGGGCCAGTACATCCCGCTCGGCGCGATCGCACTCACACCGTCGGCCCTGAGCTTCACCATCCCCGCCATCGGCGCGAATTACGACGCCACATGGAACCCGAGCCTCGACTCGTGGACCGGCACCTTCCGCCAGGGCATGTCACTCTCGCTCGTCCTCGAGCGCGGAGCGCCACCGGCGGCACCAACCGTCCCCGGCCTCGATGGCACATGGCGCGGCACGCTGCTGCGCGACTCGACCCGCCTGCGACTGATCCTCCACGTGACCACCTCAGCACTCGGCACCACCGCCACACTCGACTCGCCCGACCTCGGCGCGATGGGACTCGGTGTGCAACGCTTCGAACGCAGCAGCGACACGGTGCGATTCGCGGTTCCGGCGGGACAGGCAAGTTTTGCCGGCACGCTGGCGCGTGACGCACGCACGGTGAGCGGCATGTGGACGCGTGGCTCACAACCAGCGGTGCCGGTCACGTTCACGCGCGATTCCACCAGGGCCGCCGCGCGTGAACGCACGCAGTGGCCGATCGTCGCCAAGGGGTATACGTCGACCGACGTGGTGTTTCCGAACGCGACAAACACCCGCGTCAGACTCGCAGGCACACTCACCATCCCCTACGGACGCCGCCCCTTCCCTGCCGCGATCCTGATTTCGGGGTCCGGCCCGCAGGACCGCGACGAGACGATCTTCGGACACAAGCCATTTGCCGTGCTCTCCGATTTTCTCGTGCGCTCAGGCATCGCGGTGCTGCGCTACGACGATCGTGGCTTCGCCGCCTCGACGGGTGATCACGGCAGCGCCACCTCCGCCGACTTCGCGACTGACGCCACGGCGGCGCTGGAGTTTCTGCGCACGCGCGCTGAGATCGATCGGCGCGCGATCGGCTTCGTCGGCCACAGT
>JANMNM010000004.1:0-4766 GCA_031373905.1 Gemmatimonadaceae bacterium
CCGTCCGACCACGTATCGACCATCCAGCGACCGTCGGGCGAGAGCTGCACCGTGTGATGACCTTCATCGGGTGTCAGTGATGTGACCCGCCCGCCGGCAAGACTGATCCGGTAGGCGTGCCCCAGATACGGGTCCTGCCCGGACTCACGGCCCTGCGCCGTGTACCAGAGCATCCGCGTCTTCGTATCGATGCGAAGGATCTCGCTCACCGGCCCGTCACCCGTTGTGATCTTGTTCTTCAGGGCCCCGGTGGTGAGATCGTACAGGTACAACTGTCTCCAGTTGTCCCGCTGCGAATTCCAGAGCAGTTCGTTCGTGTCCCACAGCACGCGCCAGCCGGTGATCGATTCGAACTGCGTTGGCACCGTCTCTTCCATCACCGTCCGCACGTCGCCCGTCTGCGTGTCGGCGACGCGCACGATCGTCTGCTTGTGGTCGCGTGAGGTGGACGCGAGCGCCAGCCGGGATCCGTCCGGACTGAAGACGTAGTCGCTCATGGAGATGTCATCGCCGAGCGTGGCGCGATGGAAATCCGGTGGCATCTTCAGCCTCGTGACGGTGCGGGAATCCACATCGATCACGACGCGGTGGACCATCGCCACGACGCTGTCACCCGGCAGCGGGTACTTCCACGACAGCAGCGTGGGGTGCCCCACCTGTGTCCGCACGAGGTACATGTCTCCAACCTTGCGCTCGTCCTGTTGCTGCGTCGCAATCTTCCGCGAATCCGGTGACCAGAGCAGGATGGCGCGGTTGCTCGTCACCCAGCCGGCATTGTCGGTGGCATACCCGAAGTTCTCGGTGCCGTCGGTGGTGAGTTGCGTTTCCGCGCCGGTCGCCGCGTCGCGGACCCAGAGATTCCAGTTGCGAATGAAGGCGGCGCGCTTGCCGTCCGGTGAGGCGACGGTGAGGCTTCCGCGACCGTTCGCGATCGCTGGTGCCTGACCCACGACGGTGCAACCGGCGCCATTCGTCTCGCATCGGAACCGGCGTCCGCTGAAGGACGCGACAAAGCTGCGACGGTCTGCTGCGAGTTCGACCGCCGTCAGCGTGAGCGCCGCGGGAGAGAGCTGCGTGCCTGCCGCAGCAGCCAATGCGTCGGCCACCTTCGCGTGATCGAAGAGCGGAGCGCGCGACTTGGCCCGAGGGTCCACCAGCACGTACTCCACGCCCGCCGGCCGGACGCTCCGATAGTAGAACTTGCCGTCGGCGAGCCAGGTGAGCCCGGGTGTGGTGCCGCCCACGACGAGTGGATTGAGCTTGCCCGCGAGAAAGCCCGCCGCACGATCGTAGTCGGCGGCAGTGAGGGTACGCCGCGGCTGAGCCAGCACCGCGGAAGGGACGAGAATCAGCGTGAACGAAACCGCGAGCAGCGCGGAACGCAGCGCGGGGCAAAGGGGGCGACGCATGCAGTGTCTCAGAGAAGGTTCCAGCGCTTGGCGGCCACTCGCCGTATCCGGTACAACCGACCCGGCTGCTTGAATGATGCGGGTGTTGCGGTGCCTCGGCAACGTACACCGGACGTCATGCGCTCATATTGTCGTGTTCCCGTAGTCGCGGGCACCGTGCCCCGCGCCGCTCCAATCGTGAGGACCAATGTGCTGACCGCTCTGTTGCTTGCCGCTGCACTGGCCCGGACGGCACCCTCGGATCCCGCGCCGCATGGAGGCCCGGTCTACGACGGCCGCAGCCGAGCCCTCGCGGTCGTCACGCCACGGCAGGACAAGGGCGGGGTGGTCGACGGTGTGCTGAACGAGCCGGCCTGGAAGAACGCGGCGCTCCTGACCGGTTTCTCCCAGTTCTTCCCCACAGACGGGATTCCAGCGCGGGACAGCACCGAGGTCTTCGTGTTCTACACGGCCACGGCGCTGCACCTGGGCGTGCGTGCCTATGCCGCGCCGGGCTCCGTGCGATACACAGTCGCCGACCGCGACAGGATCACACAGGACGACAACATCCAGCTCTTCCTCGGCACGTACAACGACAGCCGGCAGGCGCTGGTGTTCGCGGTGAACCCGATCGGCATTCAGAGCGATGGAGTCCTCAATGAGACCGGCGCGAACACCGGTGGCGGGTTCTCCTCCAGCACACCCAAGGCGCGCGAGGCCACGGACCTGGCGCCGGACTACGTCTGGAAGTCGAAAGGGCGCCCGACGGACTTCGGGTACGAAGTCGAGATCGAAATCCCTTTCAAGAGCCTGCGCTACCGCTCGGGCGATGAGCAGCGATGGCAGTTGAACGTCGTGCGCACCGTACAGGTCACCGGGCATGAGGAAACATGGGCTCCCGCAGTGCGCGCCAGTTCGAGCTTCCTCGCCCAGTCCGGCGTCCTGACCGGACTGCGGGACTTGTCGCGGGGCCTGACGGTAGATCTGATCCCCACCGTGACCTCGACATCCGTCGGTGCACCCTCCGACGCGAAATGGCGCTACGACACCGGTCGCCCGGAGTTCGGCGGCAGCGCGCGCTGGGGCATCACGAGCAACCTGACGCTTTCCGGCACGGCGAACCCGGACTTCTCCCAGGTGGAGGCGGACGCGACGCAGTTCACCTACGATCCGCGCGTGCAGGTTTTCTTCAGCGAACGGCGTCCATTTTTTCTCGAGAGTCAGGAACAGTTCGCCACCCCCAGCCGACTGATCTACACGCGCCGCATCACGCAGCCGGTGGCCGCGACCAAGCTGACCGGCAAGGTCGGCGGCTTCGATCTCGGGCTGCTCTCGGCGATCGACAATCAGGACGCGTCCTTTGACGGAAGGCAGGCGCCCGTGTTCAACGTGCTGCGTGTGCAGCGCGACATCGGCGGCCAGAGCCGAATTGGCCTTGTCTACACCGACAAGCTCGATGGTGCACAGTACAACAGGGTGGCCGGAATCGACGGCAGGCTTGTGCGTGGCATCCTCAGTGTGCAGGCGCAGGGCGCAACCAGCTTCACGCGCGCGGCGGGAGTCAGCGGGACGGCACCACTCTTCAGCGTCTCGGCGAATGTCAACGGCCGGCGATTCGGCGCACAGTATGCCGTGAATGGCATTTCTCCGGACTTCGAAGCGCAGAGTGGATTCATCGCGCGCACGGGCATCGCGAACATCAACCTGACACACCGCCTCACGTTCTTCGGCAAGCCGGGTGCGTTGGTCGAGGCGATCACACCGGAAATCGGTGTGCTCAACAGCTTCCGGTACGACGACTTCGTGAATCGCGGACCGGTGCAGGACCAGAAGCTCCACCTGCGCACCAACGCGCGCCTGCGCGGCGGCTGGGGTGTGGGCGCACAGGCGCTGATCGAACGATTTGCATACGATCGTGATCTCTATGCGAACTACGTCACGGTGCAGCCGAGGTCCGGGGGGCTCGATACCGTTCGGTACGTGGGTACGCCGCGGCTCGACAACCTCGACTGGGTGGCATCTGTCGTCTCGCCGGAGTTCAAGCGGTTCTCGTTCAACGCATTTGCCGTGTGGGGCGTCGACGAGAACTTTCCGGAATGGAGCTCGGCGCAGATTGCCACGGTGAACATGGGTCTGAATGTCCGTCCCACCAACAAGATCCGCATCAACAGCACGTGGGCATTCGAGACTTACGACAGGCGGACCGACGGTACGCGCGTGCTGACACGCAACGTGCCCAGGGTACGGCTCGAGTACCAGGTGACGCGGCAGGTCTTCGTGCGCGTGATCGGCGAGGTCTCGCGCATCAGGCAGGACTCGTTGCGCGATGACTCGCGCACGAACCGGGCCGTGTTCTTCCGCAGCGCCAGCGGTGTGCTTACGCGGGCTGCAGCGTTTGACCGCTCACGCGGCCGCCTGGACTTCCTGTTCTCGTATCTGCCCACGCCTGGCACGGTGGTCTTCGTCGGATACGGCAACACGTCGGCCGCCGACCGGCCCGGAGGCACCGAATCGCTCCGGCCGCGGCGCGATGTAGTATTCGTCAAGTTCAGCTATCTCTTTCGCCTGCAATGAACCCCTTCGCTTGATCACGGAGAGCTAAATCATGCGCATTGCCACATCGATGACGGGCCTGTTGTTGTGTGCCTCGTCAGTCGTCACCAGTCAACTCACGGGGCAGGCGCCGCCGCCGGAGGCACAACAGATTGCCGCCGCCGTGCTCCCGCTGCCGGCGTCACTGCGCGACGGTGCGGGCGTGATGGGGTACCGCACCGCGGGACGCCTCGAGGTGCTCCGGCCCGCGCGCAACGGCATGCAGTGCCTGGCCGACCTGCCCGGCAATGACGCGTTCCACGTCGCGTGTTATGCCACTACACTCGAGCCGTTCATGGCCCGCGGTCGGGCATTGCGCGCGGCGGGAACCACCGGCACGCAAGTCGATACGGTGCGCTTCGCGGAAGTCCGTTCCGGCACGCTGCGCATGCCCACCGCGCCGGCGGCACTGTATTCGCTGACGGGACCGAAGGACGCGTTCGATCCCGTCACAGGCAAGGTGACCGGTGCGAAGCCACTGTTCGTGCTTTACATGCCGAATGCCACCAGCGCCTCGACAGGACTCAGCGCCACGCCGGGTGCCGGCCCGTGGCTCATGAACCCGGGTACGCCGCGTGCGCACCTGATGCTGTCGACGGACATGTGACGCGACCGAGGCGCGCGGAAGTGTGTGTGCCGCGCGCACACGCGGCGGCGTCCGAGCCGCCGCGGCACATTCATCACGGATCGGAGTTACCAGTGACTGGCACCTTCTCAGCCGCTCGCCATCACTCGCGCGTGGTCGTCATCGCGACGCTGGCACTGCTCCACGCCTCGGTGCAGACG
>JANMNM010000053.1:0-8746 GCA_031373905.1 Gemmatimonadaceae bacterium
CAAGGCCACCATGGAGATGTTCGGCACCACCCGCGTGCTCACCAACGAAACCCGCAGCGTCATCGGCGCCATCAGAAGCCTCCGCGCCTCGGGTGACCTCTTCGTCGCCGGCCTGATCCTGCTCTTCAGCGTGCTCGTCCCACTGGTCAAGGCCGCACTGCTCGTGCCCATCATCGCGCTGCGCGGGTCGCCCATGTCGTACCGGCTCTACCGCCTCGTGCAAGCCATCAGCAAGTGGTCCATGGCCGACGTGTTCGCGGTGGGCATGCTCATCGCGCTCCTGGTGGCGAAAGGCACCGCCAACCTCTCCGCGATCGCCGGCACGGGGTTCTACTGCTTCGCGGCGTACTGTCTGGTGTCGAACGCCGCGTTTCAGCTCCTGCACATCGAGCCACCCGCACTGGCCTGATCGCGCCTACTGGGTCTCCGGGTTCCGGCGGCGCGGCCGCTCGCGAAGCCCGTCAGTGCTGCACCGCCAGCACCTCGAGCACCGCATCCGATGCATCGGTCGTGTCAGCGCCGATCTCCGCCCCCGCCGCAAGCAGCAGTCGCGCCACACCGGCGTGATCCCGCGCGCGATTGCCATGCAGTGAACCATGACAACACCAGCCCAGCGGCGTCGCACCGAATTGCGCATCCTTGAGCGTCAACAGCCTCGGCGCGTCGCGATGCTCCAGAATGGCCGCGACCGCAGCTGTCGACCCCTGCCATGCGGCAGAATGCAACGCGGACCCGAAGTCTTTGCCATGGACGCCAGGATCGAAGCCAAGGGCAAGCATCAGCCGCACCGATTCGGCATCGTTATCCCACGCGGCATCTGACATGGCGCGTCGCTGCGTGGGCGAAAGCGATGCCATGAGTCCGGGGTACGCCTCCAGCAATTCGCGGGCGGTTGACTCATCGCGATGCATGGCGGCAAACACAAAGCGCTGCGCCAGTGACGCGAACGGCAGCATCACCGCCACCGTCTCATCATGCCCGAACTGCGCCGCAACGTCCAGCGGCGACCGGTTCGTGCCGATCGTCCACTGATAGATGTGCAGACTGCTTGGCGGCTTTTCACCGTATGCGCCCTGTCCGGTGCGCAGTTCGAGCAACTTTTGCTCGGCGGCCAGCATGGCGCTGACGCGCGCGGTGAGACCGAGTGCGGCACAGAGGAAGATGTCGGCGGCGGCGCTGCGTTCCACCAGATGCTGTGCGAGCGCATATCGCCCCCGGTCCTTCGCGCAGTCCAGCATCCATTCGGCAGGTGATGACCGGTGGTCCAGATCGCGCGCGTCAATGTCCGCGCCAGCGTCGAGCAACATGTCGACCGCCTCGACCGAACGTGCAAAGTGCAGCGGCGTCTGCCCATCGCCACCACGTTCGTGCACACACTGCGGGTTCGCCGCGATCAGGCGACGCAACACATCCACGCGGTCCAGATGCGCGGCGGCGCACGCGTCGATCGTGGCGCCGGCAGCAATGAGCTGGGTCGCCGCAACGCCGGTGGCCGAGTAGAGGGGATGAAAGCCGCCGGCCCACCACTCGCTCTTCGCATTCGGATTCGCGCCAAACTCCAGCAGCACCTCAACCATCCCCGCATCGTTCGCGCAGGCAACGATCGGGGGCGAGTTGAAGGCCATCACCGGCGCGTTGATCATCTGACGGAATTCCGCATGCTCCGTCAGCAGGCGACGCAGTGCCGCGGGGTCTCTCCGCTCGAACGCATCATGCGCCTGTTCGATGGGCGAGCGCTGGTCGGCGCGAACCGTCTCGATGTAGTGCCGGAGGCGGAGCCATGAATCGAACCCGTATTCACGGGCGATGACGTGCTGCGCATCGGCGAGTGAAATGCGCGGTTTGTCAGGCAACGCGTCGCGAACGCGGGCGATCGCGTCCGGCTCAGCGCGACCAAATGCCTGCAGAAGCTCTCGCGCCTGGGTCTTCTGCTGGGTGAGGTCCGGACGTGCGGGGAGCGACCGCCGAAACGGGGATGACATGGGAACGCCTCCTTCGATAGTGTCCGGCGTCCGCACGATCGGCCCGAAGAGGGCGACGGTGGGATGCGTGGATCGCTACTTCGCCGCGGCAGGCGCCTTGCGCGGCGTGATCCGGAACTTCGCGACCGGCAGGTTGTCCATGTTCACCATCCCTTCGATCGCGCCGTCTGCAGCGAACGCGCCATCGTGCTCGAGCAGCTTTCCCTCGGGCGCCGTCACGCGGAACCGGAGTCGCATGCCCTCGCGGACAACGTTCGCAATCGGCCCCGATCGCTGACCTGGTACCACCGCCGTTCCAGTGATCGTCGCGCCGCTCTGCGTGAACGTGTACGTCACCGGCACCACGACCGTACTGTCACCGAGCGGTACGGTCGCCGATCCGCTCCAGACGCCCACGAGGGGCGGAGCAGCAGGCGCTGCTGGTGCCCTGGGCCCGCCCTGCGCAGCCAGCGGGCCGGCGAGTGCCGTGAGCAGCGTGAGCGCGCGGATGCTTCGAACGAAGTAGTCAGCCATCGGGGATCCGGGGATCTGCTGTAAAGGACGCTCTGCAATACCGAGCGGAATCACTGAAAGTAACGCGGCACAGTGTACGACTGCGGATCCGGTCCACCGGCGTCGCGTGCGCGAACCACAGCTACTGGGACGCATGCGCAGGGACGCATACGCGAGGGTCGGGCGCAAGTTCCACACGGTACGATGCGCGTGGCGCGACCCCGCCCTGAACCGCAGACGATCCACTCCCCGATTGCCGCCGCTTTCGCCGCCTGCCATGTTCTGGCGACCCAGCACGCGCCGAGTCCCTTCCGCCCACCGACGATGCGACCGACCAACGCCTTCTCCGCCTGCGCCGCGCTTGCTCTGCCCGCCCTGCTGCTGGCGCAGGGACCGACGTCGCCTCTCGAGCGCCGCGTGGACTCCGTGTTCGCCGCATTCACCCGCACCACAACGCCGGGCTGCGCGGTTGGCGTTGATCAACGCGGCGCGCCACTCATCCGTCGCGCGTACGGCATGGCAAACCTGGAAACGGGCACGCCGTTCACCACCGGCACCATCTCGGAGAGCGGGTCCACCGCAAAGCAGTTCGTCGCGGCATCGCTCGTCATGCTCGCGCGCGATGGCGTGCTGACGCTGGACGACGACATCACGCGCTGGGTACCGGAAGCGAAAGGCTTCGGCAAGCGGATCACCATCCGGCACCTGCTCAGCCACACCAGTGGCATCCCGGATCGCTATCTGCTGCACGACGTGCAAGGGCGTGCTGCGGGCGACGTGGACCACACCAACGCCGAAGTGATCGACATGGTCTCGCGAATGCGCGAACTGAACTTCGACCCGGGCGAGGATTACCTCTACAGCAACACGGGCTACGTGGTGGCAGTCGCCGTACTCGAGCGCGCGAGCGGCAAGTCACTGCAGCAGTTCACGAACGAACGGATCTTCGCACCGCTTGGCATGACCAGCACGCGCTGGCGCGAGGATCACCGCGTGGTCGTGCCTGGTCGCGCGTCGGCGTACTCGGGCTCAATTTCCCGAGGATTCACCAACGAGCACCCGTTCACGCGCGTGTTCGGCAGCGGTGGACTGCTGCTGACGGTTGACGACTTTCTCAAGTGGTCCAACGCGCTGCAGACGGGTGTCGGTGCATGGAGCGCCGTTCGCGATTCACTCGAAGCCGTGATCCGCCTCAATGAAGGCACG
This sequence comes from Gemmatimonadaceae bacterium, assembly GCA_031373905.1. Classification (GTDB taxonomy): domain Bacteria; phylum Gemmatimonadota; class Gemmatimonadetes; order Gemmatimonadales; family Gemmatimonadaceae; genus JACMLX01. The sequence continues at coordinate 3,681 of JANMNM010000053.1, forward strand.
GCCATCACCTACGGGCTTGGCGTGGGTGCCGACCAGTGGCGCGGCGTTCGTGTCGTCTCGCACACGGGCGCCACCGGCGGGTACCGCGCGTCGATCTTTCGGTATCCGGCGCAGGGGGTGTCGATCGCGATGCTGTGCAACGGAGCGTCAGCCAATACGACGGCGCTCAACAACGGCGTTGCCAGCATCGTGCTGGGCGACGCGTTGCAGCCGGTGGTTGCACAATCCATCACGCCGGTGGCGATGAGCGCCGAGTCACTGGCGGCAGTAGCGGGACGGTACCACGCGCCGCGGACGGACGAAGTCACGATCCTCCAGATTCGCAACGGTCAGCTCACCGACAGCAGTTCCGGTTCCGTCCTGCTGCCCGTGAGTGCGGACAGATTCCAGGTTCGCGGCGCAGACGTCTCGCTTCGAATCGCGCGCAACGCGGGGGGCATGACACTCATCGAGGAGGCGGCGCACGCCCGCCCGATCGAGTACCAGCGTGTCGCCGACCCGCTGCCATCGCGGGAGGGCTACGTGGGTCGCTTCACCAGCCCGGAGCTCACTGCAGGCCTGCTCGTTGCGATGCGCGGTGACACACTGGTCATCGACCGGGGCTGGAAGAAGCCAACGGTGCTGCATCCGATCTTTCGCGATGCCTTCCAGACGGATGGTGGCGAGCGCCTGCGGTTCACACGCGACAGTCGTGGCCGCATCTCCGGCTTCATGATCTGGGCCGGACGCGTGCGACACCTGAGATTCGTGCGCGCGGCGGCGGGAAAGTGATCATGCGCACGCCTCGGCGGCTCCTGGCTGGACTGGTGGCCGTCACTTCACAGTTGCTCGGTGCGCACAATGCGCACGCACAGGTCGTCGATCTTGCACGTGTCACGATGGTGGACCTGACGCACGAACTGGCGGCCGACGCCACCGCGTGGCCGGGGTCACGCGAACCGTTCAGGATGGATACGATCGTCGCCTCGCCAACCGCTGCGATGTTCCGACTGACGCTGAATGAACACTTTGCGACGCACCTCGATGCACCGCGTCATGGCTCTGGCACGGGCTGGACCAACGAACGCATTCCGCTCGATCACCTCATCGCCCCGCTGGTCGTGATCGATGTGAAGGCGCAGACCGCACGCGACCGCGACTACGCCCTGCTTCCAGCCGACATCGAGGCACACGAACGTCAATTCGGTCGCATCCGGCGCGGCTCGATCGTCCTCCTGCGCACCGGGTGGGCAAATCACTGGCACAATCCCGCGATGTACTTCGGTGCCGACACGACCGTTCGGCCGAGCGTCCTGCATTTTCCGAGCTTCGGTGTCGAGGCGGTGCAATTGCTGGTATCGCGAGGTGTCGCGATGCTCGGCGTGGACTCACCCTCCACCGACATCGGCAAGGCACCGAAGTTTCTCGTGCATGGCATACTCGGCGCGGCGAATGTTCCGGCGCTCGAGAACCTCGCGAACTGCGATGCGCTCCCGCGAACCGGCGCCGTGCTGATGGCACTGCCGATCAAGACGCGAGGCGGATCGGGTGGTCCGGTGCGCGTCGTTGCGCTGATCCCCAGACGCTGAGATCCCGGACGCTCAACTCCGCCACAGCCAACGCTGCCATCACGACGCGAGCAAACGCGCCACCACCGCGAGATATCGCCTCGTGATCGACTCGGCATCCCTGTGCCGACCGCCCGACACCAGTCGCTGACCGGCACGCCACACGCTGTCGATGCACCCCGTACGCGACGCGAACACCCACGCGTCCAGCAACTGGTCACCGCGCCGCCCCTGCAGTGCCGGGTGATCGGACTGTAGTGTCACGATTTCAGCCGCAGTGCCGACGGCGATGCCCTGCCTCACGCCAAGCGCTCGCGCGCCGCCCTCGAGTGTTGCGTCGAACAGTCGGCGCGCGACGGACGGCCGTTCCGGTGTGGCGAGCACGTTGCGCGCGCGGTGCAACAGTCGCTGCCCATACTCGAGTGTGCGCAGCTCCTGCGCTGCGTCGATGAGCACATTCGAGTCGGTACCGGTGGCGATGTACCCGCCCGCACTCAGATAGCGTGTGGCGGGAAAGAAACCATCACCGAGATTTGACTCCGTGATCGGGCACAGCCCCGCCACTGCACCACTCGCCGCCAGTGCGTCGGTTTCGGACTCGGTCATGTGCGTCGCATGAATGAGGCACCAGCGATCGTCGACCGCGGCGTTGTCGAGAAGCCACTGCACCGGTCGCGCGCCGGAGTACGCGATGCTTGCCTCCACCTCTCGCACCTGCTCGGCCGCATGAATGTGGATCGGGCCGCGAGGGTGCATGTCGATCACGGCGTGCAGCTCGTCTCTCGTGACCGCGCGCAGGCTGTGCGGTGCAAGCCCCAGGTTCGCGTCGATCGGCAGGAGTGCGGCAGAGGCCTGCACGAGCGTCGCGAAGTTGTCCACTGTACTGAGGAATCGACGCTGACCGTGTGCGGGCGGCACGCCGCCGAAATCCGAGTGAGCGTAGAACACCGGCAGGAGTGTCATCCCGATGCCGGTGGATGACGCTGCGGACACAACCCGGCTCGCCATCTCCGCCGGGTTGCCGTAACGTGCGCCGCTGACATCGTTGTGGAGGTAGTGGAACTCGCCAACGCGAGTGTACCCGCCTTCCAGCATCTCGGCGTACGCCATCGCCGCGATCGCTTCGACGTCATCCGGGGTCAGATGATCGAGGAACCGGTACATCACCTCACGCCAGCTCCAGAAGCTGTCTTCGCTCGCGCTGCGATGCTCGGCCAGGCCGGCCATGCCCCGCTGGAATGCGTGGCAGTGGACGTTCGGCAGCCCTGGGATCGCGATTGCGTGACGATCGTCGGCGGGGTGCGGGGGCACGTCGGTGACGACGTCCGAAATGACACCGTTCGCGATCACGATCCTGACGCTGCTCGCCCAACCCGAAGGGAGGAGTGCGGTGTCAGCCCACAGAGTCGTCATGGTGAGTTCATGCGGAAAGGCCCGGAGACGCGCAGATTGCTGCGGAAGTTATCGTGCGTGTGCACGGCAGACGGAGGGTGGGCCGATGATTCACTGCCCGGAGGAGCGACATGACTGACTGGCTTGGCCTGGTGCGCGGGAGTACGCCGCTGATCGTGAGCATCCCGCACACGGGGACTCGCATCCCGGGTGACGTCGCAGGATTGCGCAACCGGGCCGATGCACTGCATGACGCGGACTACTTCATCGACCGCCTCTACGGTTTTGCGGAGGGACTCGGCGCGACGATCATCCGGACCGATATCTCGCGTGCGGTGATCGACGTGAACCGTGATCCGTCCGGCATCTCGCTCTATCCGGGTCAGCCGACCACGGGACTCTGCCCCGAGACGACGTTCGCCGGCGTTCCGTTGTACGATGCGGGCAACGAACCGGATGCGACGGAGATCACGCGTCGTCGCCGCATGTACTTCGACCCGTACCACGAGGCGATTGCGGCAGAGCTGGCGCGGTTGCGGGCGTCACACGCGAGGGTCGTGCTGTATGACGCCCACTCGATCCTGAGCCGTGTTCCGCGATTGTTCGACGGAGAGTTGCCGCAGTTCAACATCGGCACGTTCGATGGTGCAAGCTGCGATCCGGCGCTGACCGGCGCTGTCGCGGCTGCGTGCGATCACCCGTCGCTCGTCATCAACGGTCGCTTCAAGGGCGGCTGTATCACCCGGCACTACGGCAGCCCGGCCAGCGGAGTGCATGCCATCCAGATGGAGCTCGCGATGCGTGGGTATCTCGACGAATCCGGACCGTGGCCGCCGGCGTGGGACGCCGCGCGCGCCGCGCCGCTCGAACAGCGCCTTCACAAAGTGATCGAAGCAGCGGTGGCCTTTGCCATCTGAGATCGTGTGACATCCACCACGCGGGAATCGTCACGGCGAACGCGAGACGAGGAAACTTCCTGGGGCATTCGCCGGGCGTATCGTCCACCCAGAGCCGAGTTCCAGCGTCCACCCGGTGCCGGTCAACGCACCACGTGACCCATCCGCGAGTGGCGCACCGGCCGCACTCACCCGGATCATCCCGCCATCTTCTGAAAGGAGCGCACCGCCCCCGGTCACGACAAGCCGGCCCCACTCCGCCTCGAACGTGCCGGTGGGGTACACCGTGCCAAGCGAATCGAGCGGGATGAGTGTGTTCGGGTCAAACGAACGTGACGCTGACGGTTGCCGGAAAGTGAGCGTGGGCCCGTTCACGAGCAGCGTCATCAGGCGATCGTGCGTGGCCCGTTGCTCGCGTGCGCGCTCCCGTTCCTCATACGCGATCTCGGCATAGCCATACATCGTTCCGAGCTGCACGACGGAATCCGGCGTGAGCGATAGCCTGGCAGCACCAACAGCCTCGGCAAGCCGCGCTGCCATCGATCGCGACGTCCGCACACCGGCGTGCCACCCCGGGGCGACATCATCGAGCAGCAGGCCGAGTGCGGGCCCGGTGGCATAGGCTGCACTGCGCACGAGGCTCGGAGCGCGCTCGACGCCGCGCATCGCATCGACCGTTGCGAGGCGTCCCAGCGGCACCGCACCGCTCGCGACTCGCTGCCCGATGTACTCGGCGGTTCCCTCGAAGAACTCGAGTGCGTCTTCGGCGGCCGCGCTTCCGGCGTGAAGGCGTTGCCGTTCGTGACGGAACGCGACCGCGGCGCGGATGTGACGTCGCTGCACTGGTCCTGACGTGGTGAGTGCGTATTCGAGCGCGCGGAGCTCTAGCCGCCACCACAGCCGTCCGGACTCGGTGTTCAGGTGTGCGTTCGCGACGTCGCGTCCGTCCCAGTGTTGTTCCGACTGCAGCCGATGCATGGACTCGTGGGCGAGCAGCGCCAGCGTGCTCCACCGCTGCCCGGGAAGAGGCAGCATGATCACGGCCCATTGGCGTGCCTTCCACTCGAACGATGTGTTCGCGTACGGCGCGGACTCCGGCGCCGGTCCGTAGTGGATGTCGCGAGCGCGTGTGAACTTTCCATCGGGATCGGGTTGATTCGCAAACGACTGTCGCGTGCCCCGATCGATCAGCAGCACCGGGCCGCAGAGGTCGCGGCTCCACGCGACGGCA
>JANMNM010000087.1:0-7118 GCA_031373905.1 Gemmatimonadaceae bacterium
GACCGTCGGCGCCGGCCGCCTGCCAGTTCACCGTGTACCGTCCCGGTCCGACGGGCGCCTTGAATGTCGCCACGAGCGTCTTCGGGTCAGCCGCGTCCGCCGTGACGGCGCTCAGCGCCACCCCTCGGCGTGCAGAATCAACCATCGTGATCCGGCTCATGGCCGGCTCGAGGGCCTCCTGGAACGTGAGGCGCAACATCGTCGGCGCAACGGTCACAGTGCTGTTCACGGCCGGCACGGCCGCCACCAGTCGCGGATGCAGCATGGCATACGCCGGCGCCGCGAGAAGAACAGTGGCAACCACGATGCGGCGCAGCATGAGAGAACGGATCATGTAAGAGACTCGTGTTGGAATGAAAGGAGCAGCGAGCACCGGCCCGCCGTGATGACGTTCGTGCAGCGAACAGCGTGCGTGCCGATCAGACCACGATCCCATCGCGTTTCAGCTCCTCGGGCGTCGCAGCCCGCGCCACCGTGCCCGGAGGATCGGCATACCACCCTGGGTCCGTCTGGTCCGTGACACGATCCCGAACCTTGAGGATGGTGAACATGCCGCCCATGTCGACGTGTCCCTTCGGTCCAGGGGCCCCTTGCATCGGGATCGAGTTTCGAGGCACTGGCATCTTCATCGCACCGTGATCACCCATGCCCGTCTGCCCCATGGTCATGTACTGCGGGAGCAGCGGTGCCGTGGCGGCATCGATCTTCGTTTCATCGACGCCCACGAGATTGACGCCGCTGTGACCCATCTGCGTCATCGCGTGATGCGTCATGTGACAATGCATCGACCAGTCTCCCGATACGTCAGCGGAAAACTCGACCGTTCGCGTGGTACCCACCGGCACCAGTGTCGTACTCTCCGGGCGCTGCGCACTGCGCTCGACAGGACCGCCGTCGGTGCCGACGACGCGCCATGCCAAGCCGTGCACGTGGATCGGATGATGGCTCATCGCGCTCAGATTCCCGAAGCGAATGCGCACCTCGTCGCCGCGCTGGATCACAAGCGGCGCTGTTCCCGGGAACGCCTTGCTGTTGAACGTGAGCACGTTGAACTCCGTCATCTCGTTCGGATCGGGGCGCGCTGTCCCGAGGGCGATCTTCCACTCGCTCGACAGCATCACGAAATCCTTGTGCGGACGCCTCCGTGCCCCTCGCTGATGGATCACGAACATGCCCATCATGCCGAGCGCCTGCTGCGTCATCTCGTCGTAATGGGGGTGGTACATGAACGTGCCGTACTGGTCGAGGTCGAACTCGTACATATACGTCTCGCCCGGCGGGATCGGCGCCTGGCTCACGCCGGCCACACCATCCATGCCTGATGGCACGAAGAGGCCGTGCCAATGGACACTCGTCGGCTCGGGCAACTGATTGGTCACGTAAATCCGGACGCGGTCGCCCTCGACTGCCTCGATGGTGGGGCCAGGCGTGCGTCCATTGTACCCCCAGCACGTCGCCTTGAGTCCCGGCGCGAACTCGTGCTGGATCTCACCAGTGGTGAGATGAAAGACCTTCACGCGATCCACGACACGAAATGGCAGCGTCGTGCCATTCGGTGTGATGACAGGCGTGTAATCGCGCCCCGGCTGACCGGGCGACAATCGTACTTTCGGCCGACGGGAGCGCGCCGACTGTGTTGGTGTCGCAGGGGGCGCTGTCAGCTCCGGCATGTGCATGCCGGCATGCTGCGCCTGCACCAGCGTCGCCGCGGCGGCCGTTGCGGTCAGCACGCTCACGCCCTGCTCCAGCAGGGCGCGTCTCGAAATTGGTGTATCGCTCATGGCGTCCTCGGGGATTGCATCGGTCGTTGTACACCGCCCGTCGCCTCTTCACCCGGGGTCAGGGGGTGGAATGAGCCACCAACGGCTTGCTCGAGCCGCGCGCGCAGGCTCCAATAGTCACGCAGTGCTTCGACGTATGCCTGTCCCGCGTCGATCTCGGCCTGACGTGCGAGAAGCAGCGTGAACACGCTTTGCTCCATCGCGTTGACGAAGCGCTGCGACTCGGCGACCAACTTGGCGCGCAGCGGCAGGACCGTGCGCTGCACATGCAACGCGCGCTCACGTGCCGCCTCGACCCGGGCCGCCAGCGCCGTGACGTCGGCGGCAATCTCGACGGCCAGCGCATCGTGCCGGTCGACCGCCTGCCGGAAGGTGGCACGTGCACGGGCGACACGACCCTGCCCCTGATCGAACAGCGGTAACGGTACGGTCAGCGTCGCACCGGTGAAGCGGCCGTCGGGATCGGTCTCGCGTCCGACACCAATGCTGCCATCCGGCAGGAGCGCAAACGTGCTCGCCAGTCCGGCGAGGCGACCGGCGGCCGCTGCCGACTCGAAGGCCGCGCGCAGTTCCAGATTCCGCGCCTGCGCCAGCGGCGCGAGCACCTGCATCGGCGGCAGGGTATCCGTCGGCATGCCGAGCCGCGGCGTCGGAGTCCACGACGAGTCGCTCGTGACGCCCATCACGCGGGCGAGCGAGGCGAAATGCGCGCGACGCTCACCACGCGCGGTCAACAAAGCCAGGCGCGCATCAGCGGCCATAGCCTGCTGCTGCGCGAGGTCGAAGTCCGAGACGTTACCGGCGTCATGCAAGGCGCCAGCGGCGACAACGCTGGCCTCCGTCGCCTGCAGCACCGTGGCACGCAGCTCCTCCATCTGCGCTGTCGCCTGTGCTTCAGCGTAGGAAACGCGCACATCCGCAACGAGTGCGATGACGGCGGCAGCGACGCGCGATTGCTCCGCGGCGTATGCCTGGCGCGCGGCACCGCGGCGCGCCGGGCGCTGCAGATAGTCGATGAAGGGGAGCGCGAGACCAAGCTGGAGGATCCCCGGGCCACCGCCGTCCGCGCGGAAACGGCCACCGCTGAACACCGGGTTCGCGAGCAGACCCGCCTGCACGACGTCGGCCTGCGCGATCCCGAGGTCCTCGAACGTCGCCTGCAGTCGCTTGTTGCGGAGGAGCGCGACGCGGATGGAGGTATCGACGGGCACGACTCCATGGAGCGCCTGCGCGGCGTAGGCCATCGCCACCGAATCGGCGGCTCGGCCGCTGAGCCATGTCGCCCGGACGTCAGAGCGGGCCGCAACGGCGCGATTGACACCATCGACGCCCTCGCTCGAGGGGAGACTCGCGCACGCAGAGAAGTACAGCGCAGCCGCGCTGGACACCCAAGCGCGCGGGAAATGGAGGTGATCGCGTATCATGCGGTGGAATAAGGATGGCTTTACGGTGCGTAAATTACACCCGTCCACGCAAGGCTCACAAGCTGGCCCTCGTATGCGCTGTTTCGCGACGTTGCGGGCAACGAACGCTGCCAATGGCACGCCATTCGTAGGTCGGCGCTGCGGTGTGTCGCGCGTCGAAACCGGCGCTCGAGCTCGCGACGCACGGGGGACTGTCGGAGGGAGAGGACGTCGCAGAAAACGCTGCAGACCCGCCGAATGCGAAATTCAGCGGGCCTGCAAGTTGTTTCACGGCAATCAGTTGCTCCATCAAACAACTGCGGGGACAAAACGTCGCCAGAAATGTCGCCGCCAAATCGACCAGCAATCGCCTCCCGCCACCGCGCCGACTCGTAGCGACTACACGCGTGGTGGGCGTGTCGCCTACCTACTTCAGTGACAAGACGGCGACGCGCTCGAGCCTCTCCCGCATCACCGTTCGCGGCGCCGGGCTGGTCTCGCTGGGGTCCGACCGCTGACGGTGCGGTGCACCGCCCGGATGGGCCGGCCTGACCACGGATTTCTGAGATTCCTGACTTTCTCAGGACACTAGGCGCGATTCATATGTATCCCCGACGCGTGGAGTGTCATATGGCGGCTCAGAAATCGCTCTCCCTGACCCTGCCCCCTGACCAGGCGGTCGCGATCCAGCGCGAGGCCGCGATTGAGGCCGGCGTCTCGGTCAGCGCGTTTCTCGCCGTGGCAGTGCAGGTGTTCCGGATGCTCTCACCGGCCGACCGGCTCCTGGCCCGCCAGCTGCTGGTGGACGGCGAGGACCGGCGCGTACAGGCGTCCCTCACGCACGCCTTCGCAGATCTGCGGCTCGAGGCCAGTCTGACCGCCGCCGGTGCAGCCCTCGTCCTCGCCCCCGACGAGCTCGCCCAGCTCGCGGATGCCGGCGACGATGCCGAGGCGCTCGAGGATGCGTCCCTCGCCATCGCGCGCACCTGGACGACCGCCCGGCCGCGATAGGTGGTGGATCGGGTCTGTCTGGATCTCAACGTCGTGTTGGCGCCGGTGATCGCGGCCGCCGCAGCGCGAGTGGTGCCGACAAACTCCGCGAGGTAGCGCTTCGGGTCACGCTGCGGGTCGACCGCGCGACCGCTCACGTCGAGGGCGCGCCTTGGGCGGCGGGCCCGACGTGATGGATCGCCTGTGAACGCTCACGCAGTGCTGACGAGTCGAGCGCCTCCAGCGGCAACGCGAGCAGCGCGTCCACCCGCGCAGCGAGGGCGTCATAGGTCGCGGCGAACGCCATGCGCGCAGCGGCCGGCTCCGTCTCGTCCGCCGGGTCACTCAGACCCCAGTGGACCTGTGCGCCGGCGCCGGGGAAGAACGGGCAGGCGTCGCGCGCGTTGTCACACACGGTGATCACGAGATCGAATCGCTCGCCGCCCGTCAGCGTTGCCGCCACCATCTCGATACTCTGCGGCACGCGTCCGTCCCATGCGATGCCGTGTGCGTGCAGGATCTCGACCGCGTATGGGTTGACGCGCTGCGCGGGGCGCGAGCCCGCGCTCGTCGCGACGACGACGCCGCCCACGCGGTCGGCCCCTCGCGTCGTGATGAGGGCTTCTGCGATCTGGCTCCGGGCAGAGTTGCCGGTGCACAACACCAGGACGCGGAACGCGGGTATCATGCTGTCAGCGGCTTCGTCGCGCGCACGAACGCCGCCATGAACTTTCCGTCGATATCGTCGAGATGCTCGTCGACGGCAATGCCCGCTTCCTCGAGAAACGCGCGCGCATCCTCGCTCCGGTACACGCGCGTGGGCTCGATCTCCGCGCCCGTGAAACCGACGTCCGTGAGCATCGCCGTGAACTCGGATTCCTCGAGCGCACCGGCCACACAGCCGACCCAGAGTTCCAGGGAGCGGCGCACGGCCAGTGGCACCGCGCCGCGCACCACGACATCGCTCACCGCGAACCGGCCGCCGGGCTTCAGCACGCGAAACGCCTCGGCGAGGACTTGCCGCTTGTCGCCCGACAAGTTGATGACGCAGTTCGAGATGATGACGTCCACCGAATTGCTCGGCAGCGGGATGTCTTCGATGCGGCCGCGCAGGAACTCGACGTTCGCGATGCCCGCCTCGCTGGCGTTCTGCCGCGCGAGCGCCAGCATGTCGTCGGTCATGTCGAGGCCATACACCTTTCCGGTGGGGCCGACGCGCCGTGCCGAGAGAATGACGTCGATGCCGCCGCCCGACCCGAGGTCGAGCACCGTCTCACCGGCGTTCAGTTGGGCCAATGCGGTCGGATTGCCGCAGCCAAGCGAGGCGAGGACTGCGGCGAAGGGCAGTTCGTCGGTCTCGCCATTCACGTACAGGTTGGACGTGATCGGGTCCGTGGAGCCGTTGAACGCGGCGCCACCGCAGCAGGAGTTGACGGGGCTGCAGCAGGCATCGGCGCTCCCGGCGTCGAGCACGCGACGTGCGGCATCACCGTACTTTTCGCGGACGATATCCGTGAGGGCGTCAGCGACCGCATTGTCGGCGGCGTGCGAGCTGTCCTGAGCCTTCGACGTGGAGGGTGTCATGGAGAGCGCTCGTTGATCAGTGGAAGTTGATGGATTCGACAGAAACATTCGTGTGCGAGATACCGCTCCGCATCGCGGCGCCGGTCAGCCGCAGCAGCGTCCGAGGATCTTGAGTCTGCGGCCCTTCGACTGCTCCGTACCGAGGACAAGGATGACATCGTGCATCTCGCCGAGGGTGTCGGGCATGAGTGTGTAGTACGACCAGCGCGCCTCCTTCCGGTCGGTCACGAGTCCCGCGTCCTTCAGCGCCATCAGGTGGAACGAGAGGCGCGACTGCGCCGCGTCGAGGTCGCCTTGGAGGTCGCACACACAGCGCTCGCCATCGCCGAGCATCTGTAGAATGCCGAGGCGGGTCGCGTCGGACAGGGCGTGGAAGCGCCGCGCTGCGCGTGTGAGATCGATGGCCGTGTTGGTCACGCCACAAGAATGCATCAGCATTCCTTGATGTGTCAAGCGCGACGCCGCCGTCACCGCACTCCTCGACCGCCTGCTCCACCACGCCCACGTCCTCGCTTGCGGTCCGCGCAGCTGGCTCCAGCCGGCGACCGACTCCGCGGTCGCTACTGCACGCTAACCCAGTCGCCGCGCGCCGGTCTGGTGGCCGGATTTGCGGTGTCGATCAGTGGCCGGATTTAAGGTGTCCACAGAGGAGCAGTCCGCGCAGGTGCGCGTTGCTCGTATTCCCGCACGTGAGCCAGACGATCTGTGGTGGCGGTCCGCGACGGCTCACCAACTCCGCGAAGTCACGATCTTTCGTCAGCACAATTGCGGTAGCGGCGCGCGCACGATCGAAAATGGTCGGATCTTCCGCGTCGCGGAGCCCCAAGTCGCGCACGGCGCGCGCGTCAACCCCGAGTGCCTCGCGGAACCAGATAGCCACCCCGGGCGACAATTGTGCGTCGATCCAGACGGCGGTCATGACTTATGCGGCAAGCACCGGATGATCCAATTGGCGGCTCGCAAACCGGAGGCACGCGGCGATATCCTCCACCGTCAGATCCGGAAGCTCGACGAGTACCTCCGCGCTCGACAGCCCGGCGGCGAGCAGATCCAGCACGTCGCTCACCCGGATGCGCATGCCGCGCACACACGGGCGTCCGCCGCATTGGTCGGCGTTGACGGTGATGCGCTCCATCAACTCTACGGTCTGACCCATTTGCCTCACTCCGATCGCGACACCGTAAATCTACTGCGTCCATGCAACGGGCACCAGCAGCAAGCGCTGAACAGCCGGGAACATGATTGACACTTTAGTCCGGCAGCATGCTTTACACGTGGGTCAGCTCTGAATGATGTAATCGCGTTCGTCGAGTGTGGCCAGTAGGACGCGGTGGAAGTAGATCGACCAGAGGCCGTCATC
>JANMNM010000137.1:0-16252 GCA_031373905.1 Gemmatimonadaceae bacterium
CGATCGACGGAGATGCCTTCAGCCTCAAGCCGGATCGGAGACACCGGCAACGCGATCGCAATCTCCAGATCGAGACCGCTGCGCTCACGAACATCCAGCACCGTGGCAACGTCCTTCACCACGGCCCGAGCGCCGCATGACGCATCGATCGCCCACTGCGAGCGCACCAGCTCACGGGCCAGATCGAGCGCGTCGGCGAACTGGCGTGGACCCGAGCCCGGATGCCCGAGCGCCGCCGACCGCAGGCCGAGGCCGGACATGAGTGACAGCAGGCGACGCTTCTCGCGCTGTCCGGGATCGATGACCGAGGGGCTCAGCGGCCCGTCGCAGAGCGTGGAGTCAGCGACGTCGATCGCACGACGCCGCATCAACGGCGCATTCCAGTCGTAGAGAGCAGACGGCGAGTCGTCCGGCAGCGTCATATCGAATCAATCTATGTTGCCGGGCGGAAGTATGCTTGCCCTTTGGGACTGCCACCCGCTTTTCTTCCCTGCATGTCGCTTCGACTCGGCAACACACCACGCGACCAGATGCACGGCGTACCTGCGCCCCTGCAGTCGGCACTCGAGCATCTCGCAGCGACGAATGCACGAACGCTCGACTGGCAGTGCACCGTCACACGCATTGCCGCGCCGACCGGGCGGGAGGCGACGCGTGCCGGCTGGATGCGGGACCAGCTTGCCGCCGTCGGCTGGACGCACGTCACGGTGGATGGAGCGGGCAACGTCATCGCGCGGAGACGCCCGCATGCCGTCGCCGTGGATCACGCGGCGGTCTGGTGTTGCGCGCATCTCGATACGGTCTTCGACGACGCGGAGCCGTGCGTCACGCGAGACGGACACCGCCTGATGGGGCCCGGCATTGGCGACAACGGTCGTGGCCTGGCGGCACTGCTGGCCATCGCTCACGCCATACACGCGACGGGCATCAGCACACCGGCCGATGTCGTGCTGGCGTGTACCGTCGGCGAGGAAGGGCTGGGTGACTTGCACGGCATGCGCGCGCTGATGCGTGACGCGCACCCGGAACCACGAGCCGTGATCGTCATCGATGGCGCCGGCGATGATCGAGTCGTCAACGCGGCCCTCGGCAGCACCAGATGGCGCCTGACCTTTCGTGGGACCGGCGGCCACAGCTGGGCTGACTACGGGTCGCCAAATCCGCTGCACGTGGCAACCAGCGTCGCCGCAACACTGCAGGCGGTACGCTTCCATCGTGAACCACGCAGTGCACTGACGGTGTCGCGGATCGGCGGCGGCGAGAGCATCAACAGCATTCCGCGGCTGGCGTGGCTGGAGCTCGATGTACGAAGCACGAGTGCCGCAGTGCTCTCCGATCTCGAGCGGACGATCCGCGCAACCGTGGCCACGGCGGTGCTGTCCGAGAATCAGCGGCGACTCGCCGGCAGCGAGCCGGTCAGGGCGGAGATCGTCCAGCTCGGGAACAGGCCATGCGGGGAGCTCGACGCTGGTTCGCCCCTGGTCAGGCTCGCCTTCGACGCAACGCGGCGCATCGGCGCGATCCCCAGGCTGGCCATCGGCAGCACCGACGCCAGCGTGCCGATCTCCATGGGCATTCCGGCCATTGCCATCGGGGCCGGTGGTCGCGGGGGCGGCACGCACACTCCTGGCGAGTGGTACGACGACACCGGTGGCGTGCGCGGCATTCAGCGCGCGCTGCTGATCACCGTCGGCGCCGCCGGTCTGCGCTGAGCGCGCAGCGCGGATACGGCGCACCCGGTAGGCCGCTGATCCTGTGCGTTGTCGGCGTCAGTCGCCGTTGAACTCGGAGTCGTCGCCGAGTGACAAGGCTCCTCGTGCACGTGTGAGGATCACGCCGTTCCCCAGCATGCTGTCATGGATCGTGCTGTCAGTGATCACGCAGTTCTCTCCGACGACAGAATTCCGGATCGTCGAGCCAGTGAGCACTGTGCCTTTCCCGATGGAGACGTTGGGACCGATCGTCGCATCACGGGCTGTTGCACCATCCTCGATGTAGACAGGCGGAATGATCGTCGCTCCACTGAAGCCATCCGGCACGCGCGCAAAGTTCCGCCGTTCGAGCATCGCCTGATTGGTCTCGAGCAGTGTGTCGAGCTTGCCGGCGTCGTACCAGCCCTCGACGTCCACGACCTGGATCTTCGCTCCATGATCGATCATGTACTGGAACGCGTCGGTGAGGTAGTACTCACCCTTGTTGGCGGGCTGCGTCAGTGTATGCGCGACGCCCTCTGCCAGCAGTTTCCAGTTCCGGATGTAGTACAACCCGATGTTCGCGCGCTTTGAAATCGGCGTGTCCGGCTTTTCGACGATGCGTGTCATGTTGCCGTCCGCATCAGTCACGACGACGCCAAAGCGCTGGTAGTCTTCCACTTCCTTGACCCAGATGATGCCATCGGCGTCCGTCGTGTTGATGACGGACAGGTCGGTATCGAAGATGGTGTCCACGAAGATGATCAGCACCGGCGCGTCGACATACGGGAGCGCGAGGTTGACGGCGCCGGCCGTGCCGTCCTGCACGGCCTGTTCGACGAAGACGCTCGGCACGGGGTAGGTGGCCCGGACGTATGCTTCCACCTTCTCCTTCAGGTGGCCGGTGATGTAGATCACCTCTTCGACAGTGCCGAGCTTCATCACGTCGTCCATCACATAACTCATGACGGGGCGGCCTGCGACACGAAGCATCGGCTTCGGCACAAGATGCGTGTGCGGACGAAGCCGCGTTCCCTTCCCTGCCAGCGGGATGATGACCTTCATGGCGCTCTGCGTGCGAGTGGTGTGGCGAGCTGGAGATGCGTCGCGCTGCGGCAACCGCGCAACGCGACGTCAATCTCGCACATTGGCGCTATGGCGCGCTGGTACCCTCGCGGCCATACCGGTCGGTGATCCTGACCACGTCGTCGAGATCCGGTGTCGACACCTCGAGAACGTCGCAATCGGTGACCGCTTCCATCTGGTGGATGGTACCCGGAGTGATCCGGTAGCTCTGGCCCTGCTTCAGGTGCACGTCCGTCAACTCACCGTTGATCTGCACTCGATACAGCAGGTGGCCGCTGAGGAGGTGCACCGTCTCATCCTTGACATTGTGGTATTGCACGCTGAGCGCCTCACCTGCCTTGATGTGCAGGACCTTGCCACAGTACCGGTCGGTCAGCGCCCAAATGGTCTCATGTCCCCATGGCTTGGGCACGGTGCGAACTTCAGCGGGTCCACTCATGTCGATCGTCTGGTTCGGGGTCAGGGAATCGGGGGCGGCCACTGCTGGCCACTGGAACGCACGTCATCCGTCAGCCCCAGTGGATCGAGGCGAACGAGGTCCGGCTTCTCGGTCGTCGTGATGCTCAGGCGCTGCTCATCCTTCATCGCGTCAGCACGAACGAAGGTCCAGCCTGTTGCCGTTCTGACCCCGACCGGCATGGGGTGCCGATATCCTCCAATACGAACAAGTCGGGCAGTGGTCACCCACGACTCACCGCGTCCCTTCGCGGTGGTCACGTCCCGCAACTCATACCGGACCTCACCCACCGAATCCAGCCACTGGGAGAAGAACCAGTCGAGTGGCGAACCCGTCACCCGCTCCAGGCTCTTCTGCAACGCGAGACGATCGACGTGCTTGAGTGCCCAGCGGCTGTAATACTCCCGCCAGAGCTGACGGAACGCATCATCCCCGATGACATCGCGCAGCGCGCCATACATCTGTACGGCCCGATCGTAGACCATCGCATTGTACACGGCGAAATTGCGGAAATTCTCCGCATTCGTGCTCAGCGGTTCCGCATTGGCGATGAACCTGACGCGTTGTTCCATCGCGGCCGGAGTCAGCGGCGCGGCCATCCAGCGCGGATTCCGTGACAGTGCCACCGCCGCAACTTCCTGCTTCGTCTCGCCCAGCCGCCACGACGTCTGGTAACTGGTCAGCCCTTCGTCGAGCCACCCCGACCGCCACTCGTTGTTCGCGAGGACGCCGTAGGTGAAGATGTGTCCCGCCTCGTGCAGAATCAGCTCGAATTCCGCGCTCCCGTTGTGCATCATCATCGGGAACTCGGTGCCGCCGCCGTCGAGGCGGTGCACGGCGCTGATCTGTGGATACGGATACGGACCGTAGTACTCCTCCAGCCACTTCATCGCATCGATCGTACGCCGCACGACATTTCCCCTGCCCCATGTCGTGTCGTCGCCCGGGCGGTAGAGCACGTGCACACCGACCGTATCGAAGATCCTGTATGCCGGCCGTTCGCGCGGCTGCGGTCGAACGTAGGCTCCACCCTCGTAGCGATACTCCGGGTCCGTGGTCCACGCGAAGTGATGCACGTTCTTCGCTTCGAACACGATCGTGCGCATCGAATCGGGCGCGACCGGCACCAGAGCGCTGGCTGCAGGATTGCCGTAGACGTTTCGCTGCAGGAGCACCGGGCCCGAGCCTCGCTTCACACGCTCCCAGCCTGGATCACCCGACACCGGCACACCGCTCGCGCCGACGACCTGATCGGCCGCCAGAACCAGCGCGACACGAAAGTCTCCGAACTCACCATACAGCTCGCCGGCTGGGATGAGCGCATTCTGCTGCCAGCCGCCCCGGTCGTACACGGCGACCTTCGGGTACCACTGTGCAAAATCGTAGTGGCGGCCGCGGCGGCCCTGCCGACGGAAGGTCGTGCTGGGCCGCGCCTCCCACGAAAACGCCACGGTGACGGTCTGCCCGGGGCGCAGTGGCTTCGGCAGGCTGAATCGGGCGACCGTGCTGTCCGGTGCGCCGGGGTAGTCCACGATCACGGGCGTGCCATCCACCGTCGGCCGCGTGGTGAAGCGTTCAAAACCGAAAGCCGGTTCCTCGAGATTCTGGAATCGCGTGCGGCCCTCGCGCTCGTCCGCGTCGCTCCACTTCGAGAGCGGACGGAAGGCATTGAGGTACTGGTGGACGTACATCTCGGTGATGACGTCTGGCGAGTTGTTCGTGTACCGAAGCGTGCCTGTCGCCATGAGCGTCTGCCGCGCTTCATCCAGCCGCGCGGTAATGTCATAGCTGGCGCGTTGCTGCCAGTATCCCACGGTGTCACCGTCCGCCGGCGACGAACCGCTGCGTTGTGCGTTGGCCAGCGCGGGCAGTGCTCCGCACAGCACGAGCAGGCAGAACGAGCGAACGAATCTCAGCATCGACGATCCGGAGTGAGGCAGTGCGGGGACCCTTGGCAACGAGGTCGGCGGCGCAACACCAGTGGTGCGTCGAGACTGAGTGTAGCGGGATGCCGGCACCGTCCGAAAGTCCGCGGCGTCCAGCGGTCGCTCACCGCACGGCCCGAGCACCCAATGCCTGGACTCGGTCGGGTCAGCGACCCTGTTGAACCAGCTTGGACTTCAGCAAGCCCAGTCGGCGCCGAACGGAGCCATCCTTCACGTAGTCACCGACACGGACGATCACACCGCCGATGATCTCCGGGTTGATGCGCACATGTGCAACTGCGGTGCGACCGAGCGTCTTGCTCAGCGAGGCGGCAATGGCCTCCACCTCACCGGCCTGCGGCTCGCGGGCCAGCGTCACTTCTGCGCGGACACGGCCAAGGCTCGCATCCACCAGCGTGGCGTATTCACTGGCGATGCCCGGGAGCAGCAGCTGTCGCCGGTTCTGAATCAAGGCCTCGAGAAAGCGAACCATGGGCTGTGGCATGCGCCCCTGAAAGGCCTTCACGAGAATCTCCTTCTTCGCCGTCAACGTCACGCGCGGCGACTCGAGGAAGCGACGCACCCGCAGGTCATCCTGCACCAGTGTGCCGAGGTCCTCGATCAGGCGTCCCCATCCATCCAGATCACGCGCACGCTGTGCGAGCGTGACGAGGACCTCGGCGTAGTTCCGCGCGATGGTGGAGTCACGCATCAGCGCGATCCCTTTGGTGCATCGAGGCCGGCGAGGAACGATTCGACGAGCGACCGATCCATCGCGCTGTCGAGGTTTCGCCCGATCACCTTGCTGGCACCTGAGATCGCGAGGTCGACGGCCTCACGGCGCAACTCGGCAACCGCATTCTCCTTTTCAGCCTGCATCTCGCGGCGTGTGCGGTCCAGCATGTCAGCGCCTTCCGCCTTCACCTTTTCGATCATCTCGGCGCGCAGCGACTCAGCCGCCGCCCGGCCGTCTGCCATCACCTTCTGGACGTCGGCGCGCGTCTCAGCGAGCGTCTTCTGCTGCTCGGCGAGCAGCTTCGCGGCGTCATCGCGATCGCGCTTGGCATCCGTGATCGCCTTCTCGAGTGCGGCTTCACGCGCCTCGACGGCCGCCAGCAGCGGCTTGTAGGCGAACTTCGACAACACGACGAGCAGGAAAATGAAGATCAGCAGCGTCCAGACCATCAGGCCGGCCTTCGGATCGAGCAGGTTCGTGCTCTCGGCCGCCGCGTGCTCATCCTGCGCGAGCAGGGCGGTTGCGGATGCGAGGGTCAGTGACAGCGTGGCGAGAAAGCGGCGCATAGAAATACTGTGCGAAAGAGTGTGTGAGTCATGGTGTGACACCGTGTGCCGGAACGATCGAGTGACGACCGTTCCGGCGCCGGCGTGCGCTCGTGCGGGAACCAGCCTTAGAACGTCACCTTGGCTGCGATCTGGAAGCCGATCACGATGCCGAACAACGCAGCACCTTCGACCAGCGCGGCGAGGATGAGCGCGGCCGTCTGGATCTGGCCGCCGGCTGCGGGCTGCCGTGCGATGCCTTCAACCGCGCGACCACCGATGTTGCCGACGCCGATACCGGCGCCGATCGCCGAAAGACCAGCCGCCAGGCCGGCGCCGATCATCGCCATGCCCTTCGTGTTCGTGGCGGCCATGTCTGCCGCAGCCTGCAGGAGGGGAAGAATCGTCATTGCACAATACCAGTCAGAAGAGTTCGAAGGAGCCTCGCGCGGTGCTGCAACCTCGGTTGCATCACGGCCCGTCTGCGAGCTGATGGCTCAACGGGCATCGCCGGTCGCTCGACCGGCTACAGTCGCAGCGGCAGGGCACGCGAGCACCCGACCGCTGGTCCCACACCTGCTAGTGATGCGCCGTGCGAATCTGTCCGATGAACACGCTCGAGAGCAGCGTGAAGATGAACGCCTGCAAGAGTGCCACACCGAACTCGAGGAGGTTGATCGCAACCGCCATGAAGAACGGTGCAATGCTGATGATGCTCTTGAAGCTGAAGATCATGCCGATCAGCGCGAGGACGACGATGTGTCCGGCCGTCATGTTGGCAAACAGGCGGATCATGAGCGCGAACGGCTTGGTCAACTTGCCGATGAACTCGATCGGCGAAATGATGATGGCCATCGGGATCCGCATGTACAGCGGCAGATCCTTGTTCCAGTAGAAGATGGTTCCGAGGTAGCCGATCCCCTGCGCGCGCATCCCCGCGGCTTCCACCACGACGAACGTGATCAGCGCCAGCGTCGCCGTCACGGAGATGTTCCCCGTGGCCGTGCTGCCCCAGGGGAAGATGCCCCAGAGGTTGCAGAACATGATGAAGAAGAAGAGCGTCAGCAGGAATGGCGCGAAGGCACCGCCATGGTGGCCGACATTCGGGATGATGACTTCGTTGCGGATGTAGAGCACGAGCGCTTCGATGCCACCGGCGAAGCCCTTCGCATGTCCCACCTGACGCGTCTGTCGCCCCTGCGCGTTCGCCGCAAAGAGCAGCAATCCAGCGACGGTCAACGCCGCGATGATCATCCAGATCACATGCTTGGTGGGCGACATGTCCACGGCGATGTGCGTGCCCGGAATCATGAACGGCTCCCACTGGGGCAGGTGCACCACCTTGTGCAGGCCCGGCCAGACGGGCCACGGGATTTCGATCTCGTGGGCGTCGGTGATGTGCGGCGTGATGATGTCGACGTCAGCGACCTGGGCGCTCGCGGGCAGCGCGAGCAGCAGCAGGGCCGCGGCCGTGGTGAGGAGGCGCAGGATTCTGTTCGTCATACGTTGACCAGCAGTGGTTCAACCAGCATCGAAAGGAAGAGAAAGCAGGCGAGACTGACGAGCGCGGTGTTCATCTCGAGACCCAGCGCCTTGGTCGCGAACATCGCGTAGATGCCGAGCGAGCCAAATCGCAGGAGGGCGCCCAGTCCCCACCCGGCCATGATGTTCTTGCCCTTGAAAAGCTGCAGCAGGATGAAGGCGACGAGCTGAATGACGAAGGCGAGCAGGGCGCTCGCGATGACGGCGCGCTGGCCTTCCTGCCCCGGATACACGAGGAGTAGTACCCAGCCCGCAGCGGCCGTGACGAGTGCACCGACGACGAAATAGAGTGCGACTGCCCGGATCATCGCTTGCCTGCCTCCCCTTCGTCGCGGGTCGCCCGCATGAGTTGCCAATAGAGAGCGAACATGCCGCCAATGGCGCCAGCCGCGACACCGAGATACAGAAAGACAGGGGACGACGCGAAGCGCCGGTCGAGCCATTGACCGCCGTACACCCCGCCCAGGAGGGCGGCGGCAAACTGAATTCCCGCCCCCGCCAGGCGCATGCCTGACCCCCCAGCCGTGCCTGTCATTCCGCGAGGAAGGCTAGCCGCTTGTGAAATTTTTCGCAAGCGAATTCCAGCCGGACTCATCTTTGGTTGGCCCGGGTTTTGCACCCGCCGTTGCAATGGCTCCGCTCGCTTGCCTTAACTCACGAATTCACCACAACTTACCGCCCGTGACAAATGACGGGCTCGGTCGTGTTGACTGTGTGCCACACTCTGCGTTAGTGTGACGCAACAAATCGACCGCTACCATTTCTTAAGGGTTATCCGGATGCTCCGCCTCCGCGCGTTCAGCGCGCTCGCAGCCGCAGGTTTTTCCTGCGCCGCCTGCTCTGATCATTCGTCCCCGCTGACGCGGACGGGTGCTTCAGGTCAGACGCTCACATACGCGGGTGTGGATGGACGGCAGCAGTCGCCGTCGCTCCCTGCCTACGGTGAGGCGGCCGCGCAGCGGAGCTCGGCAGGGGTGCCCATCACGCTCAATCTTCGCGTCACACCTGGACCGGGCACCGTCACATTCGAGCTCGTCGCGAACAATGCAAGCAACAAGCGGCACGAGCTCCGATTCAGCGACGGGCAGGAAGTGGATTTCATGGTGCGTGACGCGCGCGGCCGTGATGTGTGGACGTGGAGCGACGGCAGACTCTTCACACAGCCGATGCGAACGCATCTTCTCGATGAACGCGAGTCGCGCGACTACGAGGCGACGTGGCAGGATGGCGTGCCGCATGGCACCTTTACGGCCGTCGCCCGATTCCGCAGTGAGAATCATCCAGCGACGACGCAGGTAGTTTTCACCCTTCCGTGACGCGTGCGACGGCGATGCTGTCGCCATCGTTCCCCAATTTCACGCGCGTCACCACCGGGCCATGACGGCATCACAACAACCTGCAATGCACGACGATATTGCGTTGCTCGAGCGCCTCGGTGCTGCACGCACGGCTCTCGTTGCCCAGATCGCACAGCGGATCGTTGGACAGGAAGCGATCGTCGAGAACCTCGTCGCGGCGATGCTCGCTGGCGGCCATGCGCTGCTCGTCGGCGTACCGGGGCTGGCGAAGACGCTGCTGGTGCAGACTGTCGCGCAGGCACTCGACCTGAGCTTCCATCGCATTCAGTTCACGCCTGACCTGATGCCGAGTGACATCACCGGCACTGAATTGCTGCAGGACGATGCGACCACTGGACGGCGTGTATTCACATTCGTGCCGGGTCCGGTGTTCGCCAACATCGTGCTCGCCGACGAAATCAATCGCGCGCCACCGAAGACGCAGGCGGCATTGCTGCAGGCCATGCAGGAGCGCGAAGTGACCGTCAGCGGGCAGACGCACGTGCTCCCGCGGCCCTACTTCGTGCTCGCGACACAGAACCCGATCGAGCAGGAAGGCACGTACCCGTTGCCGGAAGCACAGCTCGATCGCTTCATGGTCGAATTGCGAATCGGGTATCCGTCACGTGACGAGGAAGAGCGCATCGTGCTGGCCACGACCGGCGGCGCGCAGGGCCCGGTACGCGCCGTACTCGGGGCCGAGGAGCTGACGCAGATGCAACAGCTCGTCCGTCGACTCCCGGCCCCACCCACGCTCGTCCAGCACGCCGTGCGCCTCGCGCGCAGCACGCGGCCCGGCAGCGACGAAGCATCAGCCGACGTGAACAAGTACGTGCGATGGGGCGCAGGCCCGCGCGCGTCGCAGTATCTCGTGCTCGGTGCCAAGGCACGCGCCGCACTCGCTGGCCGTGCCGTGCCGGATCTGGATGATCTGCGCGACATGGCGCTGCCGGTGCTCCGGCACCGCATGGTGCTCAACTTCCAGGGAGAAGCGGAAGGCGTTCGTCTCGAGCAGCTCCTGGCACCGATGCTGGCAAAGACGCTGTAGCGCATCACACGTGTCAGCGCCGGAAACTCGGCGAAGAGAGTTGTCATGCAAGCACAGTAACATCAGCGGAGCACAGCACCTCAGTGCCGGAATGCTGTGGAAACGGCGCACGAGACGCGCAGTTCCCACAGCATTTTCGCAGTTCCGGGAATACGTATCACATCGACATCCAGTCACTTGCCGCATGTGATGCCGTCCGCCGCGCCGTCACCAGACCGGTGTTGCCGGTCCCCGCGCTCCCCGCGTCCCCGCGTGAGACCATGCATTCGCGAGCGCCGCAGACCGACGCGCGGACGTGCGTCTGGTACTGGTGGTGTTGAGCGAGACGTCGCTGCCCATATCCGAAGCTCCGCGATGCGCGGTCTCTCTGGTCTCACGCGGGGGCGCGGGGATCGCGGGGAATGCTTTTTATGGCCGGAAAGTGCCTTTTTCAGCGGCGATCACCGCTTGTTCGCCTTGGCCGACGGGCGCGAAACTTTCCGTGCAAGCATCGGCCCAAGGAACTGACCGGTGTAGCTCCGCGGTTCCGCCGCCACCTGTTCCGGGGTTCCGCTGGCCACGAGCTGTCCGCCGCCGACGCCACCATCGGGGCCAAGATCCACGATCCAGTCGGCCGTCTTGATCACATCGAGATTGTGCTCGATCACCAGCACCGTGTTGCCCTTGTCCACCAGCTTGTGCAGCACGTCGAGCAACACGCGCACGTCCTCGAAATGCAGGCCGGTGGTCGGTTCGTCGAGAATGTAGAGCGTCCGACCGGTATCACGCTTGCTCAGTTCCGTGGCCAGCTTCACGCGCTGCGCTTCGCCGCCGGATAACGTCGTCGCGCTCTGCCCGAGGTGAACGTAGCCAAGCCCCACGTCCGCAAGCGTGATCAGCTTCTGCGCGATGCGCGGCTGATTCTCGAACACCGTCACCGCATCTTCCACTGTGAGATCGAGCACATCCGCGATGCTCATGCCGCGGAAGCGGACCTCGAGCGTCTCGCGGTTGAAGCGCTTTCCCTTGCAGACGTCGCACGGCACGAAGACGTCGGGAAGGAAGTGCATCTCGATCTTCACCAGGCCGTCACCCTGACAGGCCTCGCATCGCCCACCCTTCACGTTGAAGCTGAAACGACCCGGCCCGTAGCCGCGGATCTTCGCCTCCGGCATCTCGGCGAACAGCTCGCGAATCGGCGTGAAGAGACCGGTGTACGTCGCCGGATTCGACCGCGGCGTCCGGCCGATCGGGCTCTGATCGATGTCGATCAGCTTGTCGAGATGCTGCAATCCCGTGATGCGGTCATGCAGTCCGGGTATCACGCGTGCACGGAAGAAGTGTCGCGACAGTGCGCGCTGCAGGATGTCCGTCACCAGCGTCGACTTCCCCGATCCGGACACGCCGGTGACCGCGACAAACATGCCGAGGGGAAACTCGACGTTGATGCCGCGCAGGTTGTGCTCGCGGGCATTCTCGATCCGGATCGTCCGCGCCGGGTCGTAGGGACGCCGTACCGGCGGCACCGGCACACTCCGCTTGCCCGAGAGATAGTCGCCCGTCAGCGATCCCTTCGCGTTCCGGATGTCGTCAATGGTGCCTTCGGCGATGAGCATGCCCCCGTGCTTGCCTGCCCCGGGTCCCATGTCCAGGACATGGTCGGCGAGTCGCATCGTCTCCTCGTCATGCTCCACGACAATCACCGTGTTGCCAAGGTCGCGCAGCTGCACCAACGTGCTCAGCAACCGCTCGTTGTCGCGCGAGTGCAGACCGATGCTCGGTTCATCAAGGATGTAGAGCACACCACAGAGCTTCGAACCGATCTGCGTGGCGAGCCGGATACGCTGTGCCTCGCCGCCGCTGAGGCTCTCCGCGCTGCGATTCATGGTCAGGTAGTCGAGCCCGACATCCACCAGGAAGCCAAGTCGCTCCGTCACTTCCTTGAGAATCGGGCCCGCGATGTCTGCATCGAGTCCGAGTGGCCGTCCCGGGCCCCGCACGGGAACGCCGCGAAAGAATGCCAGCGATTCCGAGACGGACATCGCGACGACTTCACCGAGGTTGCGCGTCTCGATCGTGACGGCAAGCGACTCCGGCTTCAACCGCGTGCCGTGACATGTGGGGCAAGGCGTGGCAAGCATGAACGCTTCGAGTTCCACCCGAATCGAATCGCTGTCCGTCTCGTCGAAACGCCGCTGTATCGTCGCAAGGATGCCGTCCCACTTGAGCAGGGGCTTCGCGGCCGCCTTTGCTGCAACCTTGGACGCAGGCTTCGCCGCCACCTTTCGTGCAGTGGTCTTCCGAGCCGCCTTCAGCGCGTCGACCGGCGCGGTCAGCGCGTCCATGCCGTGCAGCAGCGCGTGCCGCACGTACTGCGGCAAGTCGCCCCACGGCGTTCTCAGCTCGAACTGCAGTGACTCGGCCAGTCCCGGCAGGATCACCTTGCGCAGATAGCCATCGGGCTCGCCCCATGGCAGGACGACGCCCTCGAGCAACGTGAGCGACGGATCGCCGAGGATCAGCTCCTCGTTCACCATCCGCTTCACACCAAGGCCACTGCAGGTCGGACAGGCACCGAACGGCGAGTTGAACGAGAAGTGTCGCGGTTCCATCTCGGGCAGCGATATGCCGCAATGCGGGCATCCGTAGCGCTCACTGAACACCGCCCGTTCACGCACACCACTCACCAGCGACACCACCTCGACCATTCCGTCGGCCAGCTTGAGCGCCGTTTCGATGGAGTCAGCGAGCCGCCCGCGATCCTCGGCCTTGAGGACGAGGCGATCGACGATCACGCTGACATCGTGGTTCATGCGACGATTGAGCTTCGGCGGGTCGGCCAGCTCGATCACGTCACCGTCCACCCAGGCGCGCACGAAGCCCTGCTTTCGCGCCGCTTCGAACAGCTCGCGGAACTCGCCCTTGCGCCCGCGCACGAGCGGCGCCAGGACTTCCAGCTTCGTGCCGGGTGTGCCGGTGAGTACGACGTCGGTTATCTGCGCGGCACTCTGTCGCTGCACCGGCCGCGAGCAGTTGGGGCAGTGGGGCACACCGGCCCGCGCCCAGAGCAGGCGCAGGTAGTCATAGACCTCGGTCACCGTTCCGACGGTCGACCTCGGATTGTGACCGGCCGTCTTCTGCTCGATCGAAATCGCGGGGCTGAGGCCCTCGATCGAGTCGACGTCCGGTTTCTCCATCAGGCCGAGGAACTGTCGCGCATAGGCCGACAGGCTCTCCACGTAGCGGCGCTGGCCTTCCGCGTAGATCGTGTCGAACGCCAGTGACGATTTCCCGGAACCGGACAGGCCCGTGATGACCGTGAGCTTGTTCCTGGGGATCGTGACATCGATGTTCCGGAGGTTGTGCTCGCGGGCTCCCCGGATGATCAGTGCATCTTCAGCCATAAGCAGTTCAAGGTCGCCGGTCGGGGTGGCGCATTCAACCCGGCCACTCGGCCAACATGTCAGGACGGGAATCCCAGGGGCCCGCGCCGTGACCGGCGAGCCCGCTGAACCGTCCCCCTTCACAGGTGTCAGGAGGGGCCAGCCGGCCCCGCGCCACCCCTTTCCACCCGAGTGCGGCGAATGATCGAACTGCAGGGCGTCACCAAGCGGTACGGCGACTTCACAGCGGTCGAGGGCCTGGATCTCACGGTCCAGGCAGGCGAGGTGTTCGGATTTCTCGGCGCCAATGGAGCGGGCAAGACGACGACGCTGAAGATGCTGGCGGGAATCCTCCGCGCGGATGCGGGCCTCGTGCGCGTGGCTGGCATCGACATGCGGACCGACGCGGTGCACGCCAAGCGTCACCTCGCGTTCGTGCCGGATCGCCCGTACGTCTACGACAAGCTCACCGGCGTGGAGTTCCTCCGGTTCTCAGCGTCGCTCTACGGATTGCAGTGGAAAGCCGTCGAGTCTCGCGCGAGAGAACTCCTCGAGTTGTTCGAGTTGAGTTCATGGCAACACGAACTGGTGGAGCAATACAGCCACGGCATGCGGCAGAAGCTGCTGCTGTCCGCCGCCGTGCTTCACCGGCCGAAGGTGCTGATGGTGGATGAGCCGTTGGTCGGACTCGATCCGCGCGGGGCCCGCGTGCTGAAGGACCTGCTGCGTGCATACGCGGCTCGCGGAAACTCGGTGCTCATGTCGACCCATACGCTCGAGACGGTGGAAGGCACGTGTGACCGCATCGGCATCATGAAGCGCGGCAAGCTCGTGGCGGCGGGGACGGTGCCGGAGCTGCGGACATGGCTGCGCATGCCTGACGCACCGCTGGAACAGATCTTTCTGCATCTCACTGGCGAGCCGGCGGCACGCGACGTGGCTGAGGTCCTGAGTGCCTGAGTTCCTGGCTTCGCCTGAAGTCGTCACTCCACCCGCGTTCCGCGCCGTCACGCTCGCAGCGCTGATGAAACCGCTCTGGCGCCAGCGCAAGGTGCAGGGGGCGGTCGGTCCGGTCGGCATTCTCACGGCGCTCGCGATCACGTGGGCTGGAGGCACGGCGATCGTGCTCCTCGTCCTGAACTACCTCACGAGTGTGGATGCGATCGGCACCGCGATCGCCGGCCGCGTGCTCGCGTTCTCTCTGCTGAGCATCGGGTCGGTGCTCGTGTTGAGCTGCATCGTCACGGCGCTGCCGGCATTCTTTCTCTCGAGAGACCTGGAGCTGCTGGCTGCCGCACCGGTACCGCCACGCACGTTCTTCGTTGCGCGATTCCTGCAGGTTGTTGCAGAAGGCGGTGCCATCGCGCTGTTGCTGGTCGTGCCACTGCTGGCCGGCTATGGCCTGGCGTTTGGCGGCGGCGTGTTATGGCCGCTCGTCTCGCTGCTGGCGTGGGTTCCGCTGTGGATCACGGCGACGGCCCTTGGATGTACCGCGGTGTACCTCCTCGTTGCGGTCGTGCCACCTACGCGGGCACAATTCGTGTTCCGGCTGATCGGGTTCGCGCTGTGCCTCGCCGCGATCTACGCACTGCAGCGTGCCGAACCAGCCGAACTGACGCAACTCGGTACGAAGGCGATCGGCGAAGTCGTCAAACTGCTGGATGTGCCGCTGTCACCGTGGCTGCCAACGGAATGGGCCGCACGCGTGCTCAAGAACTGGCTCGACGGCTTCTGGGATCCGCAGCCGCTGGCCTGGCTCTGGCTGCTTGCGATCGCCGCCCTCATGATCGCCTACGGCAGTTTCCTCGCACTCTACTCTCGCGGGATCTCGGCCGTTCGCTCCGCGGGTCGCAGCGATCATCCGCCGTCGATCCTGACCCGGCCTTTCCACTGGTTGCTCTCGCCGCTGGCACCAGCGCGGCGGGAGCTGCTCCTGAAGGAGATGCGACTGCTTGGCCGTGATGCCGCACTCTGGTCGCAGTTCGTGCTGCTGATTCCCCTGGTGCTCGTCTATGTCGTGGGCGTGAGTGTCCTCCCGACCGGCGGCGGTGCGCTGCCGCAACTGGTGACGAGCATCCTGCCGGTCGTGAATGTTGGCCTTGCCGGGATGGTGCTGGCCGCCGTCACGTCACGCCTGGTGCTGCCGACGATCGCGGCGGAGGGCACGATGTGGTGGCTGCTGCGCGCCGCACCGGTGAAGGTCCGCGACATTCTTTTCGCGAAGTACTGGGCGGCAACCGGGCCATTGGCGATCGTCGCCGTCGGGATCGTCGGCCTCACGTCGCTGCTCCTTGGTACTGCACCGATCGTGATGGCGCTTTCGATGCTGGCGGTCGCGGCGCTGATGTTCGCGCAGGCTGCTCTCGCGATCTACATCGGCGCGATCAACCCTCGCTTCGATGCCGAGACCGCGGTGAACCAGACCGTCACGTGGCAGGGAATTCTCTTCCTGCTGTCCGCGGGCCTGCTGACGATGGTCGTCGCCCTGTCGCTTGCGCCGGCGATGTACTGGTATGCGCGCAC
>JANMNM010000121.1:0-7027 GCA_031373905.1 Gemmatimonadaceae bacterium
AGCCGTAGACGCACCCGCACGCTCTGCCCCGATCGACGCACCGTTACAGGAGCCAGCCATGACGTACTTCCACGTCGACATCATGTGGGCGATCGTGCTCTTCGGCATCCTGCTCTGGACGACGGTCACGATCGTCCTCAACGCCGCGTTGCGGCGCGGCATGGGGACGATGGGCATGCTGCTCAGCTACGCCGTGCTGGCGTGGATGTTCTACGCGCTGCCCGTGCGCGATGCAATCACCACCTGGATGGTGTTTGCGGTACTCGGCGGATTCGTGACGTTCGCGTACGAGTTGTGGGCGCGCAGGCGGTACGCCGGTCAGTCGCGGAAACCGAGACCGCTCATCCGGCTCGAGGGCATCGTGCGGTGGCCTGCGATGGTGCCGGATGCGTTCGGTCTCGTGCTCAACGACCTGGGGATTCTTCCGACGGATGATCGGAGTGAGACGCACCAGGAAGATTCGCTGCGGGTGACGGCGGAGCAGGCGGCGGTCAAGTCACCGCCGTGACGCGGAAGAGAGCGCCGGCGCGTTCGAGTTGTTCGCGCGCCGGCACCACCCATCACCGGGACGTCCTGCCGAAGTTCCAGACGAAGTTCACCATTGGGACGCAGCATGAAAAAGCCCCAAGGCCCGCAGCACCGATCAAACTGAGATCGCTCGTCAAGCGGTCGCCGATGAAGCGGAAACCACCGCTGAAAATGCCGCCACGTTCGCCTGATCCCGTCAAGATCCAATTCTCCGTCACCAGCTTCAACCGTCGGCTGACACGCGTCTCGCCGCCGAGGACAACCAGTGGCGTGTTCGAGACCGACGAATTCCCGTCCCCCCACTTGTAGCCCCAGCCCGCGCCTGCGGTGAAGGCGTCGTCGCGATCGCCCCACGTGCCCACGCCGTAGAGCAGGCCGACGGTGCCGTCCGTGATCCTCTCCGTCACGGCGAAGCTGAGCGCACCGATGGCAAATGCTGAGCGTTCCGTTTCGCGCAGAGTGAATTTCGGCGCGACATAGAACGCGCGCCCGATGGCGCCAGGCACGATTGGCGTTCCTCCCGCAATCGTGAACCGATCGCTCACGCCGTACGCCACAAGCGGGAAGATGACATAGTACATCGAGACGTAGCCTTCACCCTTGCCAAGCGCACGGCCGGTTGAGGTGAAGAACAGGCGTGTGCCGTTTGGGTCCGCGACCCAGTACTCATCGCCAACCAGTCGGCCGCGCGACACGCGAAACGAGGAGATGAGCTCGCGCTTCGTATCCACTTCAGTGCCGCCGAGCGTGCGGATGACGACGTGCACGGAATCCTGCCTGACGACGCGGCCGTAGAGCACCGACCCGTCGTGAAGACGTACCTCGAGCAGGGTATCACGCGGCAGCATCGTGACAGTGTCGCGGGCGACAGTCCGCGCGCTGTCCTGCGCGGTGAGCGTCGTCGTTGGTGCGCCGAGGAGAAGGATTGAGCCGACGAGCAGGCGTGCGAGGCGGAGTGTCATCTGGCTTCGGGGGACGAATGAGAGTGTATGCCCGTGACCGCATCGTTTCGTGATGCACTGAAGCAAATGCCGGTGCGATCCGCAAATCAATGGTGCGAGGGACTTCGGGTGGTGACGGCGCCAGTGTGCGAACCGCGCGCGTGGGAGGGCATTCGGCTCCAGGACACTGCCCGAGTTCACGGGTCGCTGGTTTCAGGTGGACGAGACACAGCAGGGCGTTCGTGCGACGCTGCTGCCATACCTCGACCCGGTCGAACACGAGGCACTGATGGGAGAGCCGAACAAGGCCGCCCAGATCCTGGCGCTGCCGTCGGCGCATCTCGAGCGCCTGCTGCGGCGTGGTCTGATTGAGGACTTCCGCCACATGGAAGCGCTGGAGCCATTGACGGTACGGCACCTGAGTACGCGCGACGAGAGCTACAAGCTGCGGTATCTTGACGGTTCGCATCTGCCAGCGCCGTGGAAGGCGGCCGACTGCGAAACATTCACGTCACTCCGCGTGCTGCAGCCATCAACGGTCGTAGTCGACGTCGCGAAAGATGGTCGCGATCTGTCGCAGGATGGCGACTGGCAGGAGCGCGTCCGTGGACTGAACGCTGCGCACGGCTTGCGGGGATCCGACGTACCAGAGTGAGCGTGGCTATCTGGTCATCGTGTTGTGCCGGCTATGTGCACAGGACGCGGGGTGTCCGCTGCAGGCCGCGCAACTTCGCCGGCTTCATCGGCGACCTGCGAAACGCCGCGCGGAACTGCTCCTGATCCAGCGCCGTGATGTCCGTCGCCAGCGTCACCGCGTCCTTCCCATCAAGAAACGCTCGCGCCCGGAGCGGCGAATCGACCGCCAGCTCCTGCGAAAACTTCACGTTCCACGGCCACACGCTCTGGGAGAGGTGTCGGAATACCCGTTCTGAGATCGCACTCGACACTTGCGCTCACGACCGGCAGCCGCACCCTGCAACGGGTCCGCGCGGACGCGCGTCGCCATCCGCGTTGATCGGCCAAGATCTGGCGCCGTTCCTCGCTTCCGAGTTCACAGATGGCTGCTCTGGACCGCAATAGCGGCCAATTGCCCTTGTTCTGGACGGTAGAACCGTCCATTATAGGGTGATGTCGCCCCTGATTCCACCAACTCCCCCCATCCGACGGCTCAGTCCCGCCCCAACGCGGAGCACCTACCTGTTCGGCCCACGGGGCACCGGGAAATCCACCTACGCCCAGCAGTGCTTCCCTGACGCGCTGCTGCTGGACCTGCGAGCAGGACCGATTGCCCGCAGCTTCGCGGCCGAACCGGAGCGCCTCCATGACACGCTCGATGCCGCCGCCGTCGACCGGTGGGTGGTGATCGATGAGGTGCAGCGCGTGCCGGCGATTCTCGACGCGGTCCACCAGCGCATGGATCGCGAGCCGGCACGTCGCTTTCTCCTCACGGGATCCAGCGCACGCTCGTTGCACCGGGCCGGCGTGAATCTGCTGGGTGGACGCGCGGGGCGGCGCATCATGTCACCCTTTCTGGCGGCGGAGTTGGGCCCCGCGTTTTCGCTGCCGGTGGCCCAGCGGATCGGATTGTTGCCCGTGATCTGGACAGCCGAGAACGCGGAACAGGCGCTCGCGGATTACGCCACCGTGGCGGTCTTCGATGAGGTACGCACCGAAGCGCGCGTGCGGCAGATTGACGGGTTCGCGCGCGTCCTCGAGCAACTGGCGCTCTCGCACGCGAGCGTGATCAGTCCCACCGCAATCGCCCAACTCGCGTCGGTGAAGAAGACCACCGTCATCGACTGGATCGACGTGCTCGAGTCCATGTTCCTCATCGCGCGCGTCCCCGTGTTCAGTGCGCGCCCATCGCGCCGCGCGCTCGCCGCGCAGCCAAAGCTGTACTTCTCGGACACCGGCATTGCCGCGGCCTTCCGGCCGACAGACAGCGCACGAGTCGCCCCTGACGCGATCGGCGCGGCCCGCGAAGGGCTGGTCTATCAACACCTCGCGGCGTGGTGCCAGGGGCAGCGAGACGCCCATCTCTCCACCTGGCGCACCACGGGCGGTGTCGAAGTGGACTTCATCGTGGAAACCGGCAACGGGCTGGTCGCAGTCGAGGTGAAGAGCGGTCACACGCTCCGACCGGCCGATCGCCGGGGACTGCTCGCGTTTCACGACGAGTTCCCCGAGGCGCGTTTGGTGGCGCTCGCGGATGTGCCGGTGAAGCAGCAGCAAGGGCCGATTACCATATTCCCGCTCGCCGAGTTCCTTCTCGGTATCGTGCCGGGCGCACCGCTCCCCGAATGAGACGGCGTCGTGACCACACGACCCACGGCCATCACCCGCAGGCCGAGATCGCGTGAGCGACATCGCTGACCGACGTGGCGAGTGTACCGGGCGTGACGACACGGCCTGCGCCGCCGGCACTGTCGCTGGCGGTGATGCCGTTCGCCAATCGCAGCGGCGATACCGACAATCAGTTCTTCTCCGACGGCCTGAGCGAAGACCTGATCAACGCGCTGACGTCGCACGCCGGTCTGCATGTCGCGTCACGCACCTCGGCGTTTCGATTTCGCGGCAGCGAGCTGGACATTCGCGACATCGGTGAGCAGCTGAACGTCGCATGGGTGCTGCACGGCAGCGTACGACGCGCCGGCACCAAGCTCCGCGTGACGGCACAGCTGGTGAATGCGGCGACCGGGTTTCAGCTGTGGTCCGAGCGATTCGACCGCGAGATGACCGACGTTGTTGAAATCCAGGATGAAATCGTGGCGTCGATCGTCGGAGCGCTGGTCCCCGCGCTGCTCGCGAGTCGCGCGCCAGCGGTGGTGGCCCGCGGACAGACGTGAATCCAAAGCAACCGGCACGCCGTCGCGTCGCCGGCGCCGGCCCCACCCGGCCGAGGGTTCGCGAGCCCCAGGCGGTTCCTGAGCGAGATCCGCACCACGGCGCGCCTGCAGCATTTGCGCATCCTGCAGCCGCTCGATAGCCGGTCATGGGGTCAGAGTCGTTGAGCGCTCAACTGGACTCTGACCTCATGAACCGTTCTCCAGCGCGATCGCCGCATTGCGCTTCGGCCCCGCCAGCTTCGCCTTCTTCATCGGTGACTTCCGGAACGCCGCGCTGAACTGCTCCTGATCGAGCGCCAGGATGTCCGTCGCCAACGTCACCGCATCCTTCCCTGCAATGAATTCCCGCGCATGGAACGGCGAATCGTCAGCCAGTTCGACCGAGAACTTCCTGTTCCACGGACACACGCTCTGGGAGATGTGTCGGTATAGCCGTTTTGAGCTACTGCTCACGACCGGCTGTCGAACACTCGGCATGAGTGCTACGCAGAGGGTGGCACCCTCGACATGAGCGGGTAGTCTCATGGAGTCCGGATCGACGGCATGGCGAGATCCACGTCAAGCCGTGGCCAGTACACATGGTCCGCCGACGGCCATTCCACCGTGGTGATCTGCTCGATGGTCGCGGCACGGAACCACGGAAATTCCGCGAAGGCCACGCGCAACTCCTCGCTGCCGAGCGGCAGCCATCACCCATGTCGCGAGACGTGGGTGACCTCAGCGACCGAAGTGGCGGACCCAGGCATCGCGGATCTCGTGCTGATGGCGGCGGACGGAATCCTCCGCCTCGGCGACCTGCCGCGGCGAGAGCCCGACGACGACGCTGACTTCCGGGACGCTGCGCTGAACGCCGCCTGATCCAGCGCCAGGATGTCCGCCGCGAGCGTTACTGCGTCCTTTCCCGCAATGCCGACGACCTCGCCCGGGCGTCATTCAGGAATGACCTGTTGCTGGCGGTGAGTTGGTGACCTATGACCTGTTCGCTGCCGACTGGCCGATGCAGACGCAGAACGAGTTCGGGATTGCCGACAAGCAGAACTGCGAGCCGAAGTACGTCGTCTCGTCACCATTGAAGGAAGCCGGGTGGCAGAAGACCACGATCCTCGCAGGAAATGTCGTTGCAGAGATCACCACGTTGAAGCAGCAGCCGGGTGCGTCTCGTTGGCAGCGCAATACTGACTCAGTCGCTGATGAAGGCGGGGCTGGCGGACGAATTCTGGCTTTTGGTTCACCCGGTCGTCCGGGGAATCGGAAAACGACTGTGTGACAAAGGCCTCGAGCACACCTCGTTACAGCGCGTCGAAGTCAAGCCCTTCATTTCGGGCGTCGTCCTCCTGCGCTACCAGGCCGAGCCGAAAGCGTAGGGTTCCGGCTAGGGGACTGAAGACGCCGCAACGCGAACGCTCGCCTGCGCGATCATCCAGTTCTCCTCCGCCGGAATGACGAAGACACCCGCGCGAGACGTCGCATCGGAAAGCTCGGATTCGCCGGTCGCGTCCAGGTTCCTGTCGGGACACAGTGTGATACCGAGGAAGTCGAGCGACGAGCAGATTGCCGACCGGACGCGTGGACTGTGTTCGCCAACGCCACCGGTGAACACCAGAACGTCCAGCCCAGCCATGCTCGCCGCCATCGCCGCAA
Organism: Gemmatimonadaceae bacterium; assembly: GCA_031373905.1. Lineage (GTDB taxonomy): Bacteria > Gemmatimonadota > Gemmatimonadetes > Gemmatimonadales > Gemmatimonadaceae > JACMLX01. Next base: position 5,957 of record JANMNM010000121.1, read on the forward strand.
TACCCTTCCGCACATGGTGGACGAATACGTCGAACGCCAGCCGGCAGCGCGCGTCGCCGGCATCCATGCCGTCCAGGACGATGCGCATGTCTCCAGTGGTCCCGGAGAGTCCGGCCAGTCCGGACTGCTCCTGCAGCAGTTGGTCGAGTGTCGCGACGGTCTGACTACCGCTTCTCAACAGATGGAGCAGGATACCGGGATCGATGGCACCGGAGCGCTGGGCCATCGGCAAGCCGTCAAGCGGCGTGAAGCCCATCGTCGTGTCGACCGATCGCCCGTCATGAATCGCCGCCAGCGAACAGCCGCTGCCGAGGTGGCACGTCACGATCCGCGAGCCAGCGGTGGGTCGATGGCGCAGCGCGATGGCGCGCTGGGACACGTACTCGTGATTGATGCCATGAAACCCGAACCGGCGAATGCCTTGTGCGATCCAGTCAAACGGGCCAGCGTACGTATACGCCGCAGGCTCGAGTGTTCTGTGGAACGCGGTATCGAAGACCGCGACATGCGGCACGTCGTCGCCGAAGAGCACAATAGTGGCCCGTACGACGTCGAGTGCCAGCGCGTTGTGCGCGGGCGCGTGTTCAGACGCAGCTGCAATTTCATCCAGTATCAACGGTGTGATGAGTACGGCGTCACGGAGCCTGGCGCCGCCGTGCACGATCCGGTGACCGATGACATCGAGTGGCTGTGCCGCTGTGAATGCTGGATCGACACTCCCGCGCAGCACCGGCGCGAGCAGTTCGTCGAGCACTCCGCCATCGCCACGCGCCTCGGCCGACCAGACCCGCCCTCGCGGCGCCTCACCCGCTCTCGGCGCGGACTGGACGTCGAATGCCGCGGCTTTGAGGCTACTCGAACCCGCGTTGAGCGCCAGCACCCTCATTGCGACCAACGCCAGTCGCGTACATCCGGCATGTCATCGCCGTGGGCACGGATGTATTCGTGGTGCTCCGCGAGTCGCGCTCGGCAATACGCGACGGTGGCCTCGCCCACCGCCGTCTCCGCGACATGCGGCAGGCGCGCCAGCACGTCACACACGAGGTGAAACCGATCGAGATCATTGAGCAC
>JANMNM010000212.1:0-2060 GCA_031373905.1 Gemmatimonadaceae bacterium
GTGGGTGTTCGCGTCGCGCACGGGGTGCATCGACAGCGTGTGGCGTGGCGGCCAACGACTGGTGTCGGGTGGTCGGCACAGGGATGCCGAGTCGATCACGAGGCGGTATCTCGCGGTGGTGGCGCGTTTGCTCGCGTCGTGATGGCAGTGTTGGCTGCGGCGCAGTTGAGCGTCCGGGATCTCAGCGTTTGGGTATCAGCGCAACGACGCGCACCGGACCACCCGATCCGCCTCGCGTCTTGATGGGCAGTGCCATCAGCACGGCGCCGGTTCGCGGCAGTGCATCGCAGTTCGCGAGGTTCTCGAGCGCCGGAACATTCGCCGCGCCGAGTATGCCATGCACGAGAAACTTCGGTGCCTTGCCGATGTCGGTGGAGGGTGAGTCCACGCCGAGCATCGCGACTCCGCGCGATACCAGCAGTTGCGCGGCCTCGACACCGAAGCTCGGAAAGTGCAGGACACTCGGCCGAACGGTCGTGTCGGCACCGAAGTACATCGCGGGATTGTCCCAGTGATTGGCCCACCCGGTGCGCAGCAGGACGATCGAGCCGCGCCGGATACGACCGAACTGACGTTCGTGTGCCTCGACGTCCGACGGCAACAGCGCGTAGTCCCGGTCGCGTGCAGCCTGCGCCCGCACATCGATTACGACGAGCGGGGCAATGAGGCGATCGAGCGGAATGCGTTCGTTGGTCCAGCCCGTGCCAGCGGCATGACGCGGTGCATCGAGATGCGTCGCGAAGTGCTCATTCAGCGTCAGCCGAAACATCGCAGTGGTTGGCGAGGCGACGATCGTGTCCATCCTGAAGGGTTCGCGTGACCCCGGCCATGCGGTGGCATCGGCCGCCAGTTCGTGCGTCAGGTCCACCATCGTGACACGTGCAAGATCGACGACCTGTGCGTGCACAGTGTGCGCACCGAGTAACTGTGACGTGATCGCAAGGAGCCCGGCGACGAGCCGTCGAGGCGTGCGCATGATCACTTTCCCGCCGCCGCGCGCACGAATCGCAGGTGTCGCACGCGTCCGGCCCACACGGTAAAGCCGGAGATGCGGCCGCGGCTGTCGCGTGTGAACCGCAGACGCTCGCCACCATCCGTCTGGAAGGCATCGCGATACACCGGATGCAGCACCGTTGGTTTCTTCCAGCCCCGGTCGATGACCAGTGTGTCACCGCGCATCGCGATCAGCAGATCTGCGGTGAGCTCTGGACTGGTGAAACGGCCCACGTAACCCGCCCGCGATGGCAGCGGATCAGCCACGCGCAGGTACTCGATCGGGCGGGCGTGCGGCGCCTCTTCGATCAGCGTGATGCCACCTGCGTTGCGTGCGACGCGCAGCGAGACGTCAGCGCCGCGCACCTGGAATCTGTCGGCACTCGCTGGCAGCAGCACGGCACCGGAGCTGCTGTCGGTCAGTTGCCCGTTGCGGACCTCGAGCTTCGTGAATTCGTCCGTCCGAGGCGCGTGGTACCGTCCCGCAATCGCCGCCAGCGACTCGGCGCTCATCGCCACCGGCGTGATGGATTGTGCAACCACCGGCTGCAACGCGTCGCCCAGCACGATGCCGGCAACGGCGTGGTTGAGCGCCGTGGTGTTGGCTGACGCACCGTTGCACAGAATCGCGATCGACACCGCCTGTGCCGGATACCGGAAGATCGACGCGCGGTACCCGCCGGTGGCGCCCGTGTGCGAGACGACACGAACGCCGCGCCACTGGTCGGCACTCACGCCAAGCCCGTAGGTGATGGCCGTGCCTTCATTGAGGCGGATCACGGCTTCGAGCGAATCGCGAACCGCTCCCCACGTACCGGCGCTGGTCTGCAACGCGTTGGACCACTTGAGGAAGTCGTCGACCGTCAGCAGCAGGCCACCGCTGCCAAACACACGCGTGAACGGGTGCTCGTTGGTGAAGCCTCGCGACACAGAGCCGCTGTATGCCGATGCCCGGCCTGGAACGACCACACGATGATCCTCGCGCCAGCGGGTGCTGGTCATGCCAAGGGGTGCGAAGATCCGTTCGTTCGTGAACTGCTGCAGCGACTTGCCGCTCGCGCGCTCGA
>JANMNM010000231.1:0-7759 GCA_031373905.1 Gemmatimonadaceae bacterium
CGCGACGGCATAGCGTGCAGCAGTTGCAGCAGGCGCAACAGGCGAATGTCGGTGTGACGCTGCTGTGTACGCTGACGAAGGTCTGCGAGAGCGGAGCCAGTCAGGCGGCCATCAACGTTGGTGGCACGGCGCTGTTCGCCAGATTCAGCCGGACGGATGAAGCCGAAGCAGACGCTGAGGCGGTCCGAACGACCGTCAAGGCAGGCATCTCACCGCGCGGCATTCCAACGCTCTTCCGCACGCTGCTCGGTGAACGCCAGACCAATCCGGGGGCGTTGACCGCCTTCTTCGCGACCCATCCGCTCGAGGAAGATCGCATCAAGGCCACCGAGGAACTGATCGCGCAGGTGCCGTCGCGTGAGCTCAGTCGACTGACGCAAGACACCAAGGCGTTCCAGGACTTTCGCCGTCGCCTGCAGTCGTTGCCGCCATCGCCGGCACCGAAGGCGCCATGACGCACCCTGACATCCCTGACCGACCGGCGCATCCCGCGCTCCGCACCGGACATCGGAGCGCGCCGCCCCGGCGTCGTCCGTGCGCGGAGTTGCGTCACGTCGTGGCCTGATACTTCCGACTCACTGGTCGATCTCGGCGTGCATCCACCGCGTGCGGTCGAGGAGCCACTCGTTCAGGGCGATCACCTCGGCGTCATACGATCCCCGCACCACCCGGTTTGGCCACACACCTACGTGTCCAGAATCGGCCACCGCTCGAAGTTCCTCACCTGGACGACGTTCAGGCAGTTTGCCCGCGACGTCACGAATCGATGCATTCGCCTGACCCCAGTGCGGCATGTCGCTGACGCTACGGCGCGACGCTCACCGACACCCGTAGCATCCGCGACGACCCCGGCATGATGTTGTTGTTGCCGTGCGAAGTGGCGTAGTAGCGACGGTCGAAGAGGTTCTCGACGTTCAGCTGCGCGCGCAGCGCGTTCGTGACGGTCACGAACAGGGCGCCATCGACACGCGTGAAGGCAGGCAGCGTGACGGTGTTGTCGATGGCCGCGAACATGCTCGCTTGTTGTACGATGCCGATGCCCGCTCCGACGCGCGACACGATCATGTAGCGGTTCCAGAGCGACAATGTGTGGCGGGGAACCAGTGGCACGCGCGCCCCGGCCGCAGCGGCGCTCGTGCGCGCCATGATGTGCGCGACCTGATTCACGTAGCCGCCGGCGATCTGCCAGCGCGCCGACGGCGATCCGCTGGCGCCGACTTCCCATCCGGCGGTGCGCTGCGCACCGGTCTGCACGACGACACCGGCCAGCACCGGATCGGGGGCGGAGGTATTGGTGCGATCGAGCCGGTACAGGGCGGCCGTCAGTGAGAGGTCCCGGCGCGCATCCCACTTGACTCCGACTTCACGATTCGTGAACTGCTCCGGTTCGAGCGTTTGTGTGGTGGCCGTGAGTGACCCGAACTGGTCGCCACTGCCCGGCAGGAACGACACACCGAGACTCGCGTAGAGCGACAATGGCACCACCGGCTTGATCACCAGGCCTGCACGCGGTGAGGCGAGCACGTCGCGGCGTGACAGGCGCTGATCGTTGCGCCTGTTCTGATAGTCGAGCGTGAGGTGATCGAGGCGGACACCGAGGATGCCCTGCACATGCGAGCCGATTTCGACATGGTTCTGCGCATAGAAGGCTCGCGTCTTGAACGTGGTGTAACTGTCTGCGTCCGTCGCGCTCAGGCGGAAACTCACCGGCGTGGACACCGTCGGTGCAGTGAACGGCACCGCGAACGCAGTTGCAGCGCTCCCGGACGCACCGAAGTACGCGGTACGCCGGATATTGGCACCGCGCTGCATTCCGAATTCGACGCCCAGCAGCATCGTCTGGCGCAGGGCGCCGTGCGTGATGGTGGCAGTGAGATCGGTCTGGTTGAACAGGTTCGTGCGATCGGTGCCGTTGTTGTACCCTTGCAGGTTGACCGAGGCGAGCGCCCCATTCACTGCACCGGGAAAGACATTCTGGTAGAACTTGTCGTACGTCGTCAGTCGCGAGCGACTGCGCAACTGCACGCCGCTCACATGCTCGGTGCCACGCCAGAGCTGGCGATCGATGACGACGCCGAGGCTCTGCGCTTCGACTCGCGAACGACTTGCGTCGGGATCGCCGAAGAATGTGGCGATCGGCGCCGGTGACGGCGCACCGAGGTACGACGGAATCCCGCGGTCCACCACGCGCCGGTCACTGTAGAACTCGTAGCCAAGGCGTACCATCGTGCCGCCGAGCAGCAGTGATGCCGTCGGGTTGATCCCGATGCGCTCGGCGCCCGACTGGCGACGGAAGCCCGCCGAGTTCTCGTACAGCGCATTGAGGCGTGTGGCGACGTGCGCCGAGAGACCCTGGCCGACGTCGAGTGTGGTGCGCCGCTGATCGAAGTTGCCGCCAGTGAGTGAGAGGCTGCGCGTCGGCAGCCACTGCGCATCCTTCGTGACGCGGTTGATCACGCCGCCGCCGCCGCCGCGCCCGAATGTCATCGCATTCGGGCCTTTCAGTGCCTCGACACGATCCACGTTGTACACATCGCGGTAGTACTGCGCGTCATCGCGGATGCCGTCGATGAAAAAGTCAGCGGTGGTGCTCTGCCCGCGAATCGTCGGTGCGTCGCGATGTCCTTCACCCTGACCCATCGTGATCCCCGGGACGTAGCGCACGACATCGGCCATGCCCTGCATGGCCTGATCCGCGATCAGGGCTCGGCTGATCACCGTGGCCGACTGCGGAAGATCCCGCAGCAGCACGTCGGTGCGCGTTGCGCTGGAGCTGCGACGCACGGTGTACGACGCACGCCGGCGGGCGCTGTCGGAGACGACGACCCGGGCCAGGGTGGTCGGCGTTCGTCTGCCCGTAGTGTCCGGTGTCGGCTGCTGCAGGGCGAGTACCGAGTCCGCGTCCAGCGCCACGGCGGCGAGAACGGCGACGGCAACGGCAAGGATCGAGGGGTGCGGGGCGGCGCGAGTCAGCATGGTCTTAGATGAGAACGACTATCAAGAAGCGATGTCGCAGCTAAGGTGCTTGCTAAAGCCGACAATGTCAATCTGGATTACCCGCGCGGGCCGGGCGCCGCAAAGCGATCGGCGTCGGCTTCCTCGGTGCCACGCCCGGCGACGACCCTTTCCCCGCCAGCGGAAGGCTGGCGAGCAGATGCTGACGACGACCAGCGGACACGTGCCGCGCGGCGCGATGCCGCAGCGGCATCCGTAGTGTTCCGAACTTGAGGGGGCGAACCGGTCGACGCACCATACGGCTTCACGCTTCGACAAACCGCCCTCGCTGATGGCTTGCATGATGAAATTTCACGTCCCCGCCTTTCGCACCCCACTGCTGCTGCTCGCGCTGGCGGCCTGCGGTGAATCCGAGACGAGCGTCACCGACCCGATCACCGACCTGGCGCCGGCGCTGAATGCGGTCGTGGTGGCCGGCCCGGTGAACGCCAGCTCCACCGATACACTCGTCTACTTCAGCTTCGATACCCGCGGCCTGGTACCACGCACCGCGGGCTGGGACATTGCGCTGCGGCGGTATGAAGTCCGCGTCAACGGCGGTGTCTCCGGCACGGGCGGCGGGACGGGATACTCCCTTGGCAACAACAAGACTGCGACCGCGGCGCAGGTTCTCGGCTTCACCGATCAGAGCACGCTGGCCCCCTTCGACTCGATCCGCGACGCGCAGATCCCGGCCGATTCGTTCTTCAAGGCCGATCGGCTGATTCCGAATGCGAATGCGTTCCTCAACGTCGGTCGCGCCACGCCAACTGCCAACAGCGCCGCATTCTGGAAGGTGCGCCGCGCAAACGGAGCCTTCGCCCTGATGCGTGTGACCGCGATCACCTTTGCCGGACGTGCGCTCACCTCGATCAGCTTCGAATCGCGCGCGCAGACGGGCACCACGCTGGGTGCGGCACAGTCGTTCACGATCGCGACCGGGAGCGCACCGCTGTCGATCGACCTCGCGACCGGTACGGCCGTGACGCCGAACGGGTGCAACTGGGATATTCTCATCTCGCCGTCCGTCTACGAACTCGGCGTGAATGCGGCCTGCAACGTGGGCACCTATCCAGGCGAGCCCACACCCGGCTTTGCCGGCACCACCGCGGCCGGTGATGCGCCGCAGTATCCCCAGTACCTCTCCGTGCTGACTGGCCCGATTCCGAACTCGATCGAGGACGTCAGCGGCCCATTCCGATACGATCTGAACAACGACCAGCGGCTCTCGCCGTCGTTCAATACCTACTTGATCCGCCGGGGAACGAAGACCTGGAAGCTGCAGGTGATCGGCTACTATGGCTCGTCCGGCTCCGGCGGCTTCCCCACGCTGCGATACGCACGCATCCGATGAACCGGGCCGTGGTGCATCGGCCTGCGGCCTGCGCGCGATTGTGCGCGAAGACCGCAGCGGTGTGCCTCGCGCTGATGGTCTGTGGCGCAGCCGTCACCGCGCAGACGGTCCGCGGCGTCGTCGTGAGCGCAGGAACCAACGCAGCGCCAGTGACGTCGGCGGACATCATCTCGATCCCTGCCGGCGGACGCACGCGAACTGACGTCGACGGTCGGTTTCGCGTCAGCGCAGGCGTTGGCGACAGTCTGCGGGTTCGCGCGCTGGGTTTTCGCGAGCAACGCATTCGGGTGCTGACACCGGATGTGCGGATCACGCTGGAACCGGTGCCCACCATGCTCGATCGCGTGGTCACCACGGTGGGCCAGCGTGAGATCCGCGCGGGTGAATCGCCTGCCAGCATCACCGTGTTGTCGAAGGCCGATATCGCCGCAGCGTCTGCAGTGTCGGCCAATCAGCTGCTGCGACGCGTGCCGGGCTTGCAGGAGATCGCATCGCCGCCGGCGCAGACGTCGATTGCGATTCGCGGGCTCGATCAGTCGCGGGTGCTGGTCCTGGTCGACGGCGAGCCGGTGGCCGGTGCCATGACCGAGAATCGGGACATCGGACGATTGTCCACGCTCGCAGCGGAGCGGATCGAGGTGGTGAAGGGCCCCTCCAGTGTGGAGTACGGCAGCGAAGCTCTTGGTGGCGTGATCAATCTCGTCACCGCGGCCCCAACGTCCCGGTTCACGTCCGATGTTGTTGTGCGAACCGGGGAGCTCGGGCGACGGGAGTCGTCGGCCGAGGTGAGCAACAGCTTCGGTCCGGTCGGTGTGCGTCTCAGTGGAGGCTGGCGGCAGTCGGATCGTGTCACCGCGATCAACGCCGCGGGCTCCACCCTCGACCGCGTCTACGATTTCCGGGGCGACACCAGGATTCGCCTGACTGACCGCCTCGTGTTGCGCACTGACCTGACGCTCTCGCAGCAGCGGCAGCGATGGCCCGTCGGCGCGGGCTTCAACGGCTTCATCGACAACCGCTCGACACAGGGCTTCATCGAGGCGCAGGTGCGGACGGGAGGCGGGCAGCTGCGCGCGAGAATCTTCGCTCAGCGATACGCCTACCAGTTCCGCGAAGCACTCGGTGACCTGCCGATTGCCGGCTCGGCCGATTCACTCGAGCAGCGTGAGCAGATGGCGCGCGGGCTGCTGGCGTACTCGCGTGCGCTTGCTGCGCACTCGCTCGACGCTGGCGTCCAGTTCAGCGCGCGCGGGATCGTTTCCCCGAACAAGATCGATGGCGACAGCGTCAACGATCGCGTGCTCGAGTTCTTTGCCCGGGATGCGTGGACGGTGGGCCCGGTGCTGGTCACCGCCGGCGCACGGTCCACCTCGAGTGCACTCTGGGGCAACGCCGTCTCGCCGAGCATCGGTGCGGTGTGGCAGGCCTCCCCTGCATGGCGCTGGAGAGCGAACGTGGCGCGTGGCTTTCGCGCCCCCGCGTTCAAGGAGCTGCGCTACACGTTCATCAACGGCGCGGCGGGCTATCAGATCGTGGGGAACGACACGCTGCGCCCTGAATCATCATGGAGCGGCAGCGTGGGAGGCACTTGGGCACCGTCCAACGGGCTGTCGCTGGAAGTCGAGGGGTATCGCAATGCTCTATCGAACCTGATCGCGACGCGGAACACCGGGACAAACGCTGCCGGGCTCCTCGTCTTTCAGAACATCAACGTCGAACGCGCGCGCACCGAAGGAATCGAAGCGAACCTTCGACTGACCCGTGCGGCGACCGAGATGGCGTTCGGCTACGACTACCTGCGTGCCCGGGACCTGCGGACCGGCGCGACGCTCGATGGACGTGCGCGGCACACCGCCCGCGCAGCGCTCTCCAGACAGTGGCAGGCCCTCGGCGGAATCGCGGGTGACCTCTCGACCCGCTACACGGGCTCGGCGCCGCGCGGCACGGTCACGCAGGCGGGCTTCCTGTCGGTGGATGGACAGCTGCGGCTCGGGCTGCAGCGGTCGGTAGAGGTGTCGCTTGGTGTGGTGAATCTCTTCGATCAGCGTCCGAGCGGGTGGACGGCGGCATTCCAGCGCCAGGCCACGATCGGATTGCGGGCGGGACTGCGCGGGCGGTAGCCGAAGGACGCCGCGCGGGGCCGAGGGTGGACCAACCAGTCACGACGCGCCGGTGCTATTCTGAGAGACGCACCCTGCCCACCCGGTCCCCGAGAGGCTTCCATGTCTGCTCCCCTGAATCGTCGTCAGTGGCTGATCTCCACCGGCCTTGCTGCCGGATCGACCGTGCTCCTTCCGAAGGTGCTCCCGGCACTGGATGCGGCGCGGAAACTCGACGGCGCCGGCAACTATCAGGATCGGCTCCTGGAGATGGAAGCGAGTGCCACCGAAGCGCGGCGCGCAGCCGGGCCGATCCGGCTGGCGTCGAACGAGAATCCGTTCGGGATGTCGCCCAAGGCAAAGGACGGCATCATGTCGGGTTGGTTCGAGCACAGCCAGTACGGTCTGCAATCGAACGACACACTGAAGCGCGCGTTCGCCAGACACGTCGGCGTGGATCCATCGAACATCCTGATCACGCAGGGTTCGAGTGAGACGCTGTCAGTGGCCGCGCTCGCATTCGGTTTGCACGGCCAGGAGGTGGTCGCGCCGTGGCCGACGTTCGAAGGGTTGCCGCGGTATGCTGAAACGATGGGTGCCACGGTCCACAAGGTTCCGCTGACGGCAGACCTCGGGCACGACTTCGCGGCGATGGATACGCGCATCACCAACGCCGTCGGGCTTGTCTTCGTCTGCAATCCCAACAACCCCACCAGCACGATCTCGGATGCGCGGCAGATCCGCAGCTTCGTCAGTGCAACGCAGCATCGCGCGCTGGTGGTCGTCGACGAGGCGTATCATGACTTCGTCGACACGCCCGGCCATCGCTCGATGACGGACCTGGTGCTCAAAGGTGAGAACATCATCGTGTCGCGTACGGCGTCGAAGATTCATGGGCTGGCGGGGCTGCGTATCGGCTTCGCGATCGCCCGGCCGGACATCGTCGCCCGCCTCGAGGAGCGCATGACCGGCACCCCGAATGCATTCGGCATGCAGGCGGCGATCGCCTCGCTCGAGGACACGTCGTATCAGGAGTTCGTGAAGCTGCGCAACCGCGAAGGCCGCGCGCTGCTGACGTCGGCGTTGACGGCGATGGGCAAGCGAGTCGCACCCTCACAGACGAACTTCGTCTTCTTCAAGGCCGGCGTGCCGAACGATCAGTTCCGTGCCGCGATGCGAGAGAAGGGCTTCCTGACCGGCCGGAATTTTCCGCCGTTCCTGGACTGGGCCCGCGTCAGTATTGGCACGCCTGACGAGATGAAGGCCTTCGTCGCGGCACTGCCGGCGGCCCTGCGCGTCTGACGAACCGAGT
>JANMNM010000251.1:0-4467 GCA_031373905.1 Gemmatimonadaceae bacterium
CCGGTTGACTACATCACGCGGACGAATGCCGACGGCAGCGTGAGCTGCATCATTGGAGCGCTCGACCTGCTGACGCGCACACCGTGGCGACTCGAGATCCGGCTCGGCGCGGGTGACGCGGCGTTCAGCACCACGTCGTTCTGGTATAACGCATCGCAACTCGAGCAGCCGTACTACTCGTGGATGAATGCCGGCATCCCCGTCAAGGGAAAGCTGCAGTTCATCTATCCCGGGTCGAGTTTTCTCGGGCACAATGGCGAGCATGGCCCGTGGCCCCTGACGGCGGCCGGGCGCGATGTCTCCTGGTACGACAACAACGATTTCGGCGGGTACAAGTCGTACCACGTCTTCGGGGCCGCGACCGATTTCTTCGGTGCCTATTGGCACGACGACGATTTCGGCATGGTGCGTTATGCGCCGCGTGACGAGAAGGCGGGGAAGAAGATCTGGATCTGGGGACTGTCACGTCAGGGCATGATCTGGGAGAACCTGCTGACTGACGCCGATGGTCAGTACGCCGAGGTGCAGTCAGGGCGCCTGTTCAATCAGTCGGCTGAGCAGAGCACGTTCACGCCATTTCGCCATCGCGGGTTTGCGCCGCACACCGCAGATCGCTGGACGGAGTGGTGGTATCCGGTGCGAGGCACGAAGGGCTTCGTAGCCGCGAGCAGGATCGGTGCGCTCAACGTGACGCAGCAGGGAGAGCGTGTGATTCTCGCATTCTCACCCGCGATGTCCGTGGCCGACACGATGCGTGTGTATGACGGCGAGCGACTGATCCGTGAACGGTTCGTGTCGCGGTCGGCGATGGAACTGTTCGTCGACACCGTTGCACTGGCTGGTGCGCGACGCGAGAACCTCCGCGTCACGGTCGGGAACATCCTGCTCGATTACCGTGCCGATCCGAAGCAGGGGTTGCTGTCACGCCCGCTCGATGCACCCGCGCGGCTGGACTGGACGTCCGCCGTTGGCCTCCATGCGCAGGGGCGCGAGTGGATCAGGCAGCGGGAGTATCTGACTGCCGGTGCGTACATAGACAGTGCGCTGGTGCGCGATCCCACGCTGCTGCCGGCGCTCGCCGATCGCGCCATGCTGTCGATCCGCGCCGGCGAGTACTCCGCCGCGCTCACCGCGGCACGAACGGCGCTCAGCATCGACACTTACGACCCGGCAGCGAACTACTGGTATGGCCTCGCGAATCGGTGGCTCGGGAAGGCGGCCGACGCGAAGGATGGATTCGAGGTTGCCGCATCGTCGAGCGAGTACCGCGGCGCGGCGTGGACGGAACTTGGGCGCATGGCGTTGGCGGCCCGCGATCCGATTGGCGCCGCGAGCTACGCGAGCAAGGCCCTGCAGGTCGACGCCGGCAACCTCGACGCACTCGGCATCGGGATCGTGTCTGCGCGGCGCCGCGATGCCATTGCTGAGCGCGAAACGCTGCTCGGTCAGCTCGAGGCGGTTGACGCGTTGAGTCATCAGGCGAGGCTCGAGCGATTGCTTGCGCGTGGTGACGAGAAGGTGGGCGACAAGCTCGCGACTGGAATCCGCGCCGAACTGCCTGCGCAAGTGATGCTGGAGCTGGTCGCGTGGTATGTGAGTGCTGGTGAGCTCGCCGTCGCCACGACCATCCTCGAGGCGATCCCGGATGACCCGGAGGCGCTCTACTGGCGCGCGTCGCTCCTGCCGCCGGCGGAGGAGCGCCGTGCGAACGAGCTGATCGAGCAGGCGAATGCACTCTCACCCCGATTCGTCTTCCCGTTCCGTCCGGAAGTCATGCGTGCGCTGCAGCAGGCGGGCGCCCTGTCAGCCAACTGGAAACCGGACTACTACCGCGCGCTCGCGCTCTGGGGCATGGGCAACGCTCCCGCGGCCACTGCGGTCTTCAACGGCCTTGGCGACCAGCCTGACTTTGCGCCCTTCTACGCCACGCGCGCGACACTCCCCAATCGGGCTCCCGACGACCGGCAGCGTGATCTGGAGCGCGCCGCAATGCTCGATGCCTCCGAATGGCGTTACGGCAAGCTCCTTGCTGAGCACCTGGTCGCGAATGGCGCCGCGGATGCCGCCGTGCGCATCGCGACGCGCTACAGGACGCGTTTTCCGTCGAACTACATCCTCGGCCTCACGCTGGCGAAGGCGCAGGTTGCCGCAGGGCTGTATTCGGAAGCCGATGGCCTCCTGTCGAGGCTCAGCATCCTGCCATATGAGGGCGCAGCCGATGGACGCGCGCTCTATCGTCAGGCGAAGCTGCTGCTCGCGTCGAGGGCCATTCGCGCTGGCAACTGGAGTCAGGCGACACAACTGATCGCGGCCGCGCGGCAATGGCCCGAACGACTTGGCGCCGGCAAGCCATACGATGCCGACGCCGATGAACGCCTCGAAAACTGGCTGCTGGCTGACGTGGAGTTCCGGCGTGGCAATCGTGGAGCAGCGAACGCATTGTGGACCGCGCTTGCCGCCAACACGATGAGCAGCGGCATGGCGAGCGATGTGCTGCCGCTGTGGGCGATGCAGAAGCTCGGGAAGGGCGCCGCGGCTGCACCACGACTCGCGGACTGGCCTCCGTCGCGCTCAGCGGCCGGTCCTGAGGGTGCCGTGTTGTCCGAGTGGATCGCGTCCTCGCCATCGATGAAGCCGGCCGTGAAGCCGCTCACACCGCCGCCCGCGAGTGCGGCGATGCCCGCCGACAGTATTCGCTACGGGCTCGGCACATGGGAGCCTGATTCACTGGGAAACCACCGCGCCGTGCTGCGCGTGGCGTCGCCAGGCGATGCGGTCTTTGCACACATCCCGTGGCGTCGGCGTGATACGATGCCACAGCTCGTGAACCTGGTCGTGATGTCGGCCGGCTCGAAGCAGCGCGTCCGCAACGTCGTGCGTGTCTCGATCGATCGCGAGGCCGGCGACATCATCTTCCAGGCCGCCGAAGCGGGTGAGTATCACGTGTACTACATGCCCTACACGGGCACCTTCAAGGCGAACTATCCGAAGATCACGTACCGCGCCGTCGAAGAGACGGCCGATCCGGCGTGGCTGGCGAGGAATGCGCTCGAGACACAGGCAACGTGGGTGCAGGCACAGTTCACCCTCCCCGCCGCGACGCTGGTTGGCTTCGACGCGGTCGACGAATTCTCGCGCTTCACGCTCATGGAATACATCGCGTCCGCGGCCGAGCTGGCAGCGCTGCGCAAGGCAAACCCCGGCGCGCCGTTCCTTGCGTTCGCGGAGGATCGGTCGCTCTCCATCCGCATGACACGGGACATTCCGCAGGTGTGGGCCGAGCGGGGTGCGTTCCGGCCGTTCGGCGGGAGCGCCCGGCGGGGCGAGTACTATCCGTTCCAGATCGGCATTTGGGCGCACCGGGGCGCGATCGATTCGCTGCGCTACCGCGCCACGGCGCTGCGACGTGCCGGCGGTTCACAGACCATTCCCGCCTCGGCGATAACGGCCTTCAACCTCGAGGGAACGGACTGGGCCGGGCAACGATTCGTGCGCCCCATCCACGTTGACTCGGGCGCGGTGCAGGCGCTCTGGTTCGGAGTCGATGTGCCCGCCACCGCAACGGCAGGCGACTACTCGGGCGCCGTCACGATCAGTGCGCGAGGCGGTGAACGCGTCATCCCGATCACGATCAGTGTCAGCCGGGACAGCGCCATCAATCACGGCGACGATGCGCCGGCGCAACTCACCCGGATTCGCTGGCTCAATTCCCAGTTGGCCGTGGACGATTCCGTCGTCGCGCCATACATCCCGCTGCGCGTCAGCGCGGACACGATCTCGATGCTCGGCCGATCGTTGACGTTCGGTCCGGACGGAATGCCGGCGAGCATCCGGTCGTACTTTTCGCCGAACAACACGAGCATCGGGGAATCGCCGCGCGAGATCCTCAGCAGTCCGCTGCAGCTCGTGGTGCGCGATGCGGAGAACCGTGACATCGTCTGGACCGGCGCTGATCCCGTCATCACGAAGCGTGCCCCGGGCGCGGTGTCGTGGGAGACGCGCAAGTCTGCCGGCGCATTGCGATTCCGCTCGGACGCTGTCCTGGAGTTCGATGGCACCGCGGAGTACCGCGTCGCCATCTCGGCGGTGCGGCGGACGACGCTGAGCAACGTCCGTTTCGAATTGCCGCTCCGCGCCGATGCCGCGAAGTACATGATGGGACTGGGGCAGAAGGGCGGCCTCCGGCCGGAGAACTTCCACTGGTCGTGGGATGTTGCGAAGAAGAACCAGGACGCGGCGTGGCTTGGCGACGTGAATGCGGGAATCCAGTTCACGCTGCGTGACGAGCACTATGTGCGCCCGCTGAACACGAACTTTTACCTGTCGAAGCCACTCATTGCGCCGCGGTCGTGGGCGAATGACGGCAAGGGCGGTTGTGACATCGTTCGCGAGGGCGATCGTGTGCTCGCGACGTGCTACAGCGGTGCGCATGTGATCGAGGCGGGCGATTCGCTGCGCTTCGACTTC
>JANMNM010000274.1:0-8830 GCA_031373905.1 Gemmatimonadaceae bacterium
TTCGTGGGAACAGTTGGCGAAGAAGGTCCGGGCAACCTCCGCGGCGTGCGGGCACTGTTCGCGGGTGAGCTGAAGGGCAAGATCGACTATTTCATCTCGGTGGATGGCACGGGCTTCGGCGCCACCAGCGGCGCCGTGGGCAGCAATCGGTACCGTGTGTCGTACAAGGGGCCTGGTGGACATAGCTACGGCGCATTCGGCATGCCGAATCCCATTCACGCCATGGGCCGCGCAATCAGCAAGATGTCTGACTTCACGGTCCCGGACTCGCCCCGCACCACGTTCAGCGCGAGCGTCGTCAGTGGTGGTACGTCGGTGAACTCGATCCCGTACGAAGGGATCGTTGAAGTTGACATGCGATCCGAGAGTGCCGCCTCTCTCGCGACGCTCGATGCAAAGTTCCAGGCTGCGATACGCGATGCATTGCGTGAAGAGATCGCGCGCTGGCCTGACAGTCGTGTGCCACTCACCATGACGATCGACACCATCGGCATCCGGCCCGCGGGATCGCAGCCCGACAGCGCGCGCATCGTTCGAATTGCCGTCGAGACCGGGCGTGCGCTCGGCTTCCCTGTTACGCCCAACGCAAGCAGCACCGACTCGAATGTGCCGATCGGCCTCGGCATCCCCGCGATCACGCTCGACGCCGCTGGACGCGGAAAAGGCGCCCACTCGCTCAGCGAGTCGTACGAGGACGGTCCGAATGGATTCCTCGGGCCGCAGTGGGTGGCGCTCGTCGTCGCCACGCTCGCACTGCTCCGCTGACTGCGCCCACGCCACACAACGTCGCGCCGCGAAAGGCGGCGCGACAGCGCACCGCGTCTGGTGCGTGACCGGACGGCCGCGCCACCGAGCCGGCTTCTATCGGCCGAGCTCCTCGAACCGCTGGTTCCCGATCCGGTACGACCGCCAGTCTTTGTAGTCGAAGTGCCACCACTCCGCCTCGAACACGGAAAAGCCCTCGGCTTCCATCGCCGCACGGAGGATCTCACGTAGCGCGCGCTGCCGGCTCGTTCCACCGGGATACGACGGATACGAGCGATCTGACATCTCGTCGTAGCCGCCCGTGGTGAGAATCGGTTGACCTGTCGCGAGGTCGATCATCGTCAGGTCCACGGCGCAGCCGCGATTATGACGTGATCCCCGCGCGGGGTCGGCCACGAACGCATGCTTGTCAGTCGGCGTGCCGTCCCAGAACATCTTCGTCACGTACCACGGCCGATACCCGTCGTGAATGAGCAGGCCGTAACCCTGTGCCTTCAACGCACGGTGTGCGCGCACGAGCGCCTCGGCCGCAGGGCGCTGCAGGAACGCGCGTGGCTGCGAATAGAACGGGGTGCTCATGAAGTTCCGGTCAGAGGCGTACCGGATGTCCAGCGTGATCGTGGAATCGAGTGACACCAGTTCGGTGAGCTCTGGCGCGCGAAACTCGCCCTGCTCCAGCGGCGGCTGTGCGGCCAGTGCAGCGCGCGCGAGCGCAGCGACGGGAGCTACCGGTGTGATGCGGAACACGCCACCATCTTCACCGCTGATCGCGCGCCGCCGAAAGTCGATGCCAGCAGCGCGCGCGATCGTTCCACGCCCGCGCGCGTCGCGCACGAACTCGATGCGCTCGCCGGAGTACAGTCCCGATGCCGGAAACGCGTACACGTTCTCGGACACCTGCGTGAGCGGATACTCGAAGAACCACTCGATCAGCACTGTCAGCTGGCCTTCGCGTTCGAGGATGTAAAGCCCGTTGTGATCCCACCCATACTCGCCGATCAGTCCACGCACTCCTTCCGCTGGCGCCGCCGGCAGCGACGTCAGAGCCGGCCGTCGCTGCAGTCGCTTGCCGTTGATCACGAGCTGGCCGTTCTCGAGCCACACCTTCGGACCGAACGCGAGGCCGTCGTCAGCAATCAGTGTGTCGCCGTCCCACTGGCGCAGACCCAGATGGTCCTCCAGCATCGGCCCTGACAGCGTGACGGACGAATCGCGAACGTACGCCGTGACGAGTGTATCCCGCGCACCGTAGTCGCCTGCCATTCCGCGCGCGATCGCCAACGGAACGGCACGCGAGTGACGCACGACTGGCAGCGCACTGTCCGCGCGCGCGGCGCGCATCAGTCGCAACGCTTCGCGCGCTATCCGCGTCGTGAGCGCATTCACACCATCCTTGGCCGCACTGACGGCGACCCCAAGCTTCGCATCGGGCAGCGCCGAGAGCTGCGTCGCGAACCCGTAGATCGCACCGCCGTGTTCGACGACGCGCGCGCCATCGACGACGCCGATCTGAAAGCCCAATCCCGCGCCGCGAGTCGCACCAGCGGCGGCGAACTGCGGTCGCCACATCGAGTCCAGCGTGGCGGCTCGCAACACCCTGCCGTTGGTGCCCATACCACCCGCGAACAACATGCTCAGAAATCGCCCCAGGTCCGGCATCGTGGCGTACATGCTTCCTGCCGGGGCCATGCCGAGCGTGAACGTCGGTGCATCAAAGGTACGCTCGTGATACGTCCACATCTCCGCCGTCGGCACCCGCGCCATGAGGGCGGGCCGCTGATCGAACGCGCTGGAAGAAAGCCCCATCGGCGCCAGCACGCGGCGCTGCAGATGCTGCGCGAACGGCACCCCGCCACGACGCTCCAACAGATATCCCACGACTGCGATGGCGGCGTTCGAATACTTCCGCGTCGTGCCCGGCGTGTGTACGAGCGTCGTCCGGTTCATGCTCGCGACCGTGGCCGCGAGTGTCGGTGCGCGATCGTCGAAGTAGTGCCCCACCGGCGGCTCGCGCACGAGACCAGCGTGGTGCGACATCAGCTGCCGCAGCGTGATCGGCACACCACTGGGATTCCGCGGCCGGAACGATGGCAGGTACCGCTGCACCGGCGCGTCGAGATCGAGCTCGCGGCGTTCGACGAGCTGCATGATCCCGATGTCAGTGAACAGCTTGGACACCGACCCCACGCGATACACCGTCTGCGCTGTCGCCGGCCGTGCCGGTTCCGGTCGCTCACGGCCAAACCCGCGCGACCACACCACCCGCTGGTCGTCGACCAGCGCAATGGACAGCGCCGGAATTCCCTTGTCCTTCATCTCGCGTTCGATGAAGGCGGTCAGGGCCTCGCTGACCGCGGCGTAGCGCGGTGTTGCGGGAATCACATCGGGTGCCGTCTGACCGTACGCGCATCGTGGAACACTCAATCCAACGCCAACCACCGCGCACCAGACCGCGACGGCACCCTTCATCGCGACGCGCCGGTGGCGACCGCGCCGGGCCCGCGCAGAATCCGTCCGGGCTTTGCACCGGTGTGTTTTCCGTTGTCCCACACCCGCGTGCCGTTCACGATCACGGTCGAGATCCCGACCGACGTCTGATGTGGCTTCGTGAACGTCGCTTGATCCATCACCGTCGCCGGATTGAATATCACGACGTCTGCGAAGAATCCTTCGCGCAGCAGCCCGCGATCAGGAATCGACAACCGCGCCGCGACCGCCGACGTCATCTTCCTGATCGCCTCCTCCAGAGACAGCACCCGTCGCTCGCGCACGTAGTAGCCGAGTATGCGCGGATACGTCCCGTACGCGCGCGGGTGCGTCATGCCCTTCGCGGAGTCAGGGTCCCAGCCATCGGCGTCCGTCCCGAATTTCATCCACGGCTGCTTCATCTGCATCTCCACATTCGGCTCGGACATCATGAACACGAGCATCCCGACACGCGCTTCGGTGGCCAGCAGCAGCTCAACGATGGTATTGGCCCAGTCCTTCTGCATGATGCGCGCGATCTCGTCGATCCGCTTGCCTTCGTACTGCTTCAGCTCCGGCTTCTCGTAGCCCACGGTCATGATGCCAGTAGGGGTCGCGAGCACGCAGAGATTCTCCCACGTGCCGCGTGACGCCTTCATCTCGGTGACGATTCTGGCGCGCGTGGCGGGATCACGCAGGCGCTCGAGCAGCTTGTCGCCTTCGGTGGCCCACGGCGGCGTGCACGCCGAGAGCGAGGTGCCGCCGGCCACGTACGGATACATGTCCGCCGCAACGTCCTGACCCGCGGCGCGCGCCGAATCGATCTTGGCGACGGCCTGCACAGCTTTCGGCCAGTTGCGCACGCCGCCGGCCTTCAAGTGGAAGATCTCCACCGGCACGCCACCTTCGCGACCGATACGCATCGCCTCGTCGATGGCTTCGAGATACTGGTCCGCTTCCGACCGCATGTGCGTGATGTAGATCCCGCCATACGGCGCCATCGCCTTCGCAATCTCCACCAGCTCCGGCGTGGCGGCGAAGTTGCTTGGCGGATAGATCAGCGCGCTCGCGACGCCGAACGCACCGTCGCGCATCGCCCGTTGCGTGACCGCGCGCATCGTGTCCAGCTCCGCTGCAGTTGGCGCGCCTTCCGCGAAGCCTTTCGCGTATACACGGATCGTGCCGGCGCCAAGAAAGGAGCCGACGTTCACCGAGCCACCGTGCTTCTCCATATCGTCAAGCCAGGTCGCGAAGCCGTGATCGCCCGTGTATCGGGCGACGGTCGTGTAGAAGGAAGAGTCGTCTCGCGTGCGACGTTGCGCAGCGAACCCGCTGAGGATTGGTGCATTCACTGGCGCAGGCGTGCTTCCCTCGCCAAGAATCTCCGTCGTGATGCCCTGCGACACCTTGCTCACGAGCCGACCGTCACCGATGGTCAGCGGCACCACCGACTGTCCCTGAATGTCGATGAAGCCGGGCGCGACCACCTGCCCTGTCGCATCGATGCGGATTCCGGCTGCCGCCTTCCCGAGCATGCCTGCCGGCGCAATCGACGCGATTCGGTCGCCTTGGATGCCAACATCCGCCAGGTACCAGGCATTGCCGGTGCCATCGACCAACCGGCCGTTAGAGATCACGATGTCGTACGCGCCATCGGCGGGCCTCGAAGGTGCGGCAGGCACCGCGCTGCTCGGTGACGCACCGGGACCGCGCTCACACGCGATCACCCCGATCGCGAGTACAACACCGCACATAGCGCGCAAGCACCGCGCCATGGCGGCGGGGTTGCGCAGGTCGGAGCGAGCGTTCATGCTTGGCCGGGTGGATTGTATGCTGTTCTCTACGCACCTATCGCTACCGCGCTGACACGTGCATCGCAAGTTCCCATGACTGCCGCAGACCCATCCGTCGTGATCCGCGAGTTCGTTTCACTCGAGGACTACGAGGCGTGCGTTGCGCTGCAGGATGACACCTGGGGTCACGGGTTCTCTGAACGTGTGCCTGGCGCGATCCTGCGTGTCGCGCAGAAGATCGGCGGCGTGTCTGCCGGCGGATTCGCCCCTGACGGCCGATTGCTCGGCTTTGTCTTCGGACTCACCGGTCTGCGGGACGGCGCGCTCGTTCACTGGTCTGACATGCTCGCCGTCAGGCCGGAAGTCCGCGGCTCAGGACTCGCCGAACAGCTCAAGCGCTACCAGAGCGCTGCCGTGCGCGCGCTCGGTGTGAAGACCATGCTCTGGACCGCCGATCCGCTCGTCGCGCGCAATGCGCACTTCAACATCAACCGACTCGGCGCGCTCCCGCGTGAGTATGTGCCGAACATGTATGGCGACAACACCGGGAGTGTGCTCCACGGTGCCATGCCCACCGACCGTTTCGTGTATCACTGGGATCTGGACGTGGAGCCAGGCCCGCGATCTGTTGAGCCGCGATCTGCGGAGCCGCCAGATGCGACTGCGGCGCACGTCCCGTCCGCCATCGAGGTCCCTGGCGATGGCATGCCGGTCCCAGTCGAAACGCCGGGCGCGGCAGTGGTACGGGTTCCCGTGCCAAGGGAACTGACGTTGATTCAGGCTGACAGTACCGCGCTCGCACTCGCCTGGCGGATGACGGTGCGGACGGCGTTCGAGCGCCTGCACGACGGATTTCACGTCACGCGATTCGAGCGAGCGACAACACCCGAGACACTGCCCTGCTACGTGCTGGCCAGGACGCGCTGACGCGCGGACCGCCTTTCACATTCCGCTCACACTCCGCGCCACATGCTCCAGATCACCAGCATCACGCTTCGTGAGATCCGGCTCCCGCTGCGCGAACCGTTCACCATTTCGTCGGGCACGATGCACGATCGTCGCATCGCGCTGCTCGAGTTGCATGACGCCAGCGGTGCCAGTGCGTGGAGCGAGTGTGTCGCCGACGACCTCCCGAACTACACATCGGAGACTGTCGACACCGCGTGGCTGGCGATTTCACGATGGATCGCACCACGCGTCCTCGGGCGACAATTCACGGCGCCGGGCGCCGTGTTCGCCGTGCTCGAGGAGGACTTCCGCGGTCATCTGATGGCGAAAGCCGCCGTTGAAATGGGCATGTGGGGTGTGGAGGCAACGCGTGTCGGCGTGTCCCTGTCGCGACTCATCGGTGGCACGCGGGCCACGATCCCGGTTGGCATCTCGATCGGCATTCAGCCCTCTCCCGCGCACCTCGTCGAGAAAGTGCGCGCCGCGCTCGCAGAGGGGTATCGGAAGATCAAGCTCAAGATCATGCCCGGGAAGGACGTGGAGTACGTCCGGGCCGTGCGCGCGGCATTCCCTGACGCGCCACTGATGGCCGATGCGAACAACGCGTACACGATCGATGATGCGTCTGCGTTGATCGCAATGGACTCATTCGGACTGATGATGTTCGAGCAGCCCCTCGCGTGGGAAGACATCGTCCGCCACGCCTCGTTGCAGAAGCTGTTGAAGACGCCCATCTGTCTCGATGAATCCATCACGTCGCTCGATCGCGCGCAGGACATGGTCACCCTCGATGCAGGACGGCTGATCAACATCAAGCCGGGCCGCGTGGGAGGCTTCGCCGAATCACTCGCCATTCACGACTTCTGTGAGGCCAACGGCGTGCCGGTGTGGTGTGGCGGCATGCTCGAGAGTGGTATCGGTCGGGCGTACAACGTGGCGCTTGCGTCGCTGAGCAACTTTCTCAAGCCAGGCGATCTCAGTCCGAGCGCGCGTTACTGGGCGCAGGACATCGTCACGCCGGAGTGGACGATGAGCGCCGACGGCATGGTGACCGTGCCGGTCAACTCACCGGGGATCGGCGTGTCTGTGAACGTTGACCGTATCGACAACCTCACGGTGCGATCGGAAACCTTGCAGGGCTGATTCATGACCGCAGTCACGCTTGTACCAGGCCGCCTTCCCACGCGCGAGACACTGATTGCGCCGGCACGCGCCAGCGCGCAATTCACCGACGATGACATCGCGTCGCTACTCACGCTTAGGCGCACGTTGCATCACTTCCCCGAGCTCTCGAACGCCGAGTATCAGACCGCCGAGCGACTGGCGGGTGCGCTGGCGGCGCTGGGAATTCACGATGTGCGTCGCATCGGGGAGACTGGCATCGTCGCGCGCATTCCAGGTCGCGATCGCGCGGCGCCGTGCGTTGCGCTGCGCGGCGACATTGATGCGTTGCCGATTCAGGAAGCGACAGGATTGCCATTCGCGTCGAGTGTGCCGGGCGTGATGCACGCCTGTGGTCACGATGTGCATGCGACATGGACCATTGGTGCCGCGATCGACCTGCTGAAGCGGCCAGCCACCGGCGATGTGTTGCTGGTGCTGCAGCCGGCGGAAGAGATCGGCGCTGGTGCGAGCGCGATCCTTGCCAGTGGGGCACTGGATGGCGTCGCGGCGATCTTCGGCGGGCACGTGGACCGGCGGTTCACCGTGGGTCAGGTGATTGCTGAAGCGGGCGCACTGGCCGCGTCCACCGACGACTTCACGATCACGCTGCACGGTCGCGGTGCGCATGGTGCGCGGCCACAAGAAGCGGACGACCCCGTGATTGCGGCTGCCGCGGTGATCATGGCGCTGCAGACAGTCGTGTCGCGGTGCATTGATCCTTCCCGGCCGGCGGTGTGCACTGTCGGCAGCGTGCACGCTGGCATCGCGTCAAACGTCATTCCGGAAACAGCCTCGCTCACCGGCACGCTCCGCGCGATGGACGCGCACACGCGCGAGCGGCTTGGCGTCGAACTGACACGAATCGCAACCGGGGTGGCGGCGGCGCACAACGTGCGCGCGGAGGTCACGATTGGTCACGGCACGCCACCGATCGTGAATCCGGTTCGGGAAGCGAGGTGGGCGAGGGAGGCGGCGATCCGGGTGCTCGGCGCAGAGGCAGTGGTGCCGTTCGGGATCACGAACATGGGTGGCGAGGATTTCGCGTTTTATCTGGAGCGGATGCCGGGGTGTTTTCTGAGGTTCGGTGCGCGTGAGGCGGGGGAGCCGGCGACGGCGGCGCATTCTCCGAGGTTTGATGTTGCGGAGGGGGCGATTCTGGTTGGTGCGGCGGTGTTGGCGGAGTGTGCGCGCGGGGCGAGTGAGGCGCTCGCACGGGCGTGAGCGCGTGGGGGCACGAGCGCGGGCTTGAGGGTTCGGCCTGCGCCTTGACCTATCAAAGATTTTGTGTGTGAGGGATATTTAGAGAGCTGACCTGAGTCGGTATGCCTCGAAACACAGCAGGGCGAGGGGCGGCGGAAGCAGTCCCGACCGTCGAGATCCCCTCGGCGTTATTGGATGAGTTGGTCAAAGGCCCGATGTCGGCGGCGGCGGTGCAGGCCGTGTCGCTGGCGTTCAAGAAGGCCTTGATCGAGCGGGCGATGGGCGCGGAGCTGAGCCATCACCTCGGCTATCGCGCGGGCGAGGCGCCGACCGAGGCGCAGACGAATCATCGCAATGGGCACTCGGAGAAAACGGTGCTGACCGAGGACGGCCCGGTGCGCATTGCGGTGCCGCGCGATCGGGACGGCGCGTTCGAGCCGGTGTTGATCCCGAAGCACGCGCGGCGCTTCACGGGGTTCGACGACACGATCATT
>JANMNM010000275.1:0-9719 GCA_031373905.1 Gemmatimonadaceae bacterium
AAGAGATCGCGACGCAGATCGGCTTCACGAATCGCGCTCATGGCACGGGCCGGAGCGGCTGGCGCCGGGGTCCGCTGCGCAGACATCGAGAGGGGCAACAGCAGGAGGATGACGCGAAGTGTCCGCATGGATTGACCGCCAATGACCGGGAAGCGCGCTACGAACGGACGGGGCTGGACTCGCCAGCGAATCCTGAAAGCTAAGCCATCGGGAGGCGACACTCCCGGCAGGTCATGTCTTCTTCCGTCTGACCGGCACCACCGGCGCCGACAGCTGCGACACCATCGCATCGAGTTGGGCGAGGCCGAGCATGATCTTCTTCAGGAAGGAGTGGTTATGGCGCACGACGACGAATCGCGGGTGACGCGACCACAACTCCTGCAGGTGCGCGTCGAGCGCCGCGGCTTGTGCGATCGACTCCGTGCGGATCGGGTTCCCACCCTCCACCTGCATGCCTCCCACGGCCGCACTCTCGAAGAAAATGACGCCGTCGTATCGGGCGAGTTCGCCGTCGAGCGTTGACCCGACGGCCTCGAAGAACTCGCCGTCCCCGCTCGGCCAGTACGCGGCACCATCCACTGTGCCGCGGTCGCAGAGAAGCACACGATCGGGATACAGAGAGGATTGCACGTCTTCGAGGTTGTGTTGCACGTGGAAGATCGCGCGCTGCGCCGACATCATCGCCGCCGGCTCATTGCTGCGCGGAAACCCGCCGGAGAACATCAGCGTCGCCGCCTCAGGCACGATCACCACCCGCGCGCCAAGCTCGCGACGGAACAGGTCAGCGGCCGTCGTCTTGCCACCGCCGGGACCTCCGGTAAGGACGATCCGGCAGCGGCCATTGCTCTCTGGCGACGCGAGGTGAGGTACGCGGGCTTTCCGCGTGGTTGCCGGGGTCGACTGCACGGGTTTGGCCTTCGTGCCCGCCGTGGGGCGTGATCTGCTCATGCAAGCCTCGTGTTTCCGGGTGGACGCCAGACCTGGGCCGTACTCGCGAGAGCCCCTGGCGCGAACGGTACACGAAGGCCGGCCACCGGGCGCGGGGCGCGTTGCCTTCGTGCACCGCCATCGTCCTCAGATTGACCCTTTCCAAGGAACACCGCGGCGTGTGGTTCAAACACAATCGCGATCACACCTCTGTCGGCCCGGCACATCGCGGCGCCCGGCAGGGTTTTGCGCTTGAGTCGACACTACTGCTGCTGGTCCTCTTTGCGACACTGATCGGCGTCGCAACGACCGCGATCGCGGTCTACTCGAGGACGTCGGGTGTGGAGGTGAAGGCGGCGCGCGTTGCTGCCGCCGCCGAGGGCGCGGGCGACCAGTTGATGGCACAGCTCGATGGTGCGATGGCCGACGGCGTCGTCACACCGGGCGAGATCACCGCCCTCACGACACCGAGCCTGCCGGGATTCACGTTCGCGCAGACCACCGCGGCGTCCGGCGCGGCGGTGAATCGCACCATAACGCGGGGATCGTTTGCCGGGCTCTATGCGCTCGAGCAGCCGATGGCAGTCCGCGTCACCGCCGACGACAGCGCCGGGAACCGCGCCGCGATCGAACTGGGCGTGCTCGTGCAATCCATACCGATCTTCCAGTTCGGCGCATTCTACGAAGGGGATCTGGAGATCACGAACGGCCCGCCGATGACGTTCGCCGGCAGGATCCACACCAACCGGAACCTGTATCTCAGTTCCATGAACGCGAACTACCTCAGTCCGGTGAGCGCGGCGGACAGTGTGTTCTGGAACCGGAAGGATGTCGTGTCATCGCTGTCCGGCGTCGCGATCGCGAACGCCGCCGGGACGCTCGTGCCACTCGACTTCGACAGCCGCAGCCATCCCGGCGCGTCATTCGTCGCCTACAGCAACTCGAAATACAACGGTCGCGTGATGAGCCGCGAAAGCGGTGTACGCGCACTGAGGCTGCCGCTGCCGTCCAGCATGGACCCGATTGAACTGATCCGGCCGGTGCGAGTGACCGATACTCCGGAAATCCAGCAGGTGCGCATGGCATCCAAGGCTGACCTGCGCGTCGTCATCAACCTCGCGGCACCGCTGACCAACATCTGCGCCGAGGCGACGTTCTTCCGGGCAGCCGGCCGCGTGGCGCTCGGCGCGTCGTGCCCGTCAATCCTCCAATTCACCCGGAACGCGTTCTATGACGGGCGTGAGATGCGCAGTGTCGACGTCCTCGAGCTCGACGTCGCGGCGCTCCGGACGTTCGTGAATGCCAGCCCGTCGAATCGGCAGGTGAGCGTGCTGTACGTGGAGTTCCAGGGGCAGGACACACTCGTCGCGGATCGTGACTACCCGGCCGTGCGCGTTCGCAATGGCACCGAGCTGCCGCTGCCACCGACCGTTGGTGAGCCGGGCGGGTTGACGGTCTCGACCAACAGCGCCTTCTACGTGCGCGGGGACTTCAACACGGTCGCCTGGAAACCAGCATCGCTAATCGGCGACGTCGTCACCTTCCTGTCCAGCGCGTGGATCGACGCCGAGTCTGCGATCTTTCCGCGTCCGCGGACGTTCGCGAATACGGCTGTGAATGCCGCAGTCATCGCCGGCAACTCGGTCACGCCCTGCGATGCATTCAACTGCGGACCGCAGCCATACGGCGGTGGGCTGGAGAACTTCCCCCGATTCCTCGAAGACTGGGGCGGCGGCCCTGGCGGTACCGTCTTCACCTACCGCGGCTCGCTGGTCTGCCTCTTTCCGAGCGCACAGTCTGCCCGGCCATGGGGCCACGGGCTCAATGGAGGCATGGGCTACTACAACCCACCGGAACGCAACTGGAGTTTCGACACGAATTTCCAGAACCCACTGCTGCTGCCGCCCGGCACTCCGCGGCTGTCGAGTGTCGTGCAGGTGTCGTACCGGAGCGTGTTCTGATGGCGCGCCGGATCCGGCGCGGGACGTCGATGGTGGAGCTCCTCGTCGTGCTCGCGATCCTCGGCATAATGTCCTCGATCGCGATTCCCCGCATGCGCGCCTCGACGCGAGCCATCGTCGAGCAGAACGCCCGCCTGTTGGCGCAGGACCTGGACCTTGCGCGCACGCGAGCCTACGCCAGCCGTGGCGCCGTGCGGATCGTCTTCAACGACACGATCTGGCGCATGCATCTCGACAGCAACCGCGACGGGGTCTTCGCGGAGAACGCCGCCGAACGCACGGCGTTCGGCTCGATCTACTCTCATATCGTCACCACTCGAGTGCTATTCAGCCGCGGCCTCGCCGCGAAACTGCCGACGGACCCGCTGGCCACCGTGCCAACGGGTGTCCGTCGACTGAATTTCAATGCCCGCGGCACCACCGAGCCCTTTGGCACCACCATGGTGTTCTACCTGACACACGCCACGGACACGCGCTCGGTGTATGCGGTCGAAGTGAGCCCGTCGGCGAACATCCGCGTGTGGCGCTGGCTGAACGGCGCGTGGCAATGACGAATCAGAACGCCCAGCGCGTGGCGTCCTCGGGCGTGGCGTCCGTGGGCGGGCGGGCGGGTTTCGCGCTGCTCTCGATCATGGTCGCCATCGTGCTGATCGCCACTGGCGTGATGGCCATCGCGGCCGCCAGCACGACGCGACAGCGACAGCAGACGATCTCCGGCGCGCGCACCGGTGCCCTCAATGTGGCACGCGCCTACAGCGAAGTCCTTCGTGGCAGGGACCCGTGGACGCTCACAACGGAAACGGCCGTCAGGGTTGATGCCACGGGCGCGCCGGCGTCCAATGGCGAGTTCACGCGCACGAGTCTCGTGACCGTCGACAAGCCGAACCTCCTGCGCGTCGAGATCATCGTCTCGGCGACGAGCCTGACCAATCCGGTGCGTCTCGTGACCAACGTCTACCGCGGCGTGAAACTCACACCCGGCGCATGAACACCCCGCGTCCCGGCGACCGCCAGCAATGCCGCGGCGGCTTCACGCTGATCGAACTGCTGGTGTCCATGGTCCTCGGTGTCGTGGTCATCGCGATCAGCGCCAACTTTGCCGCCTCGACACTGCGCTCGAGTCGCGCGATCGATCTTCGCGATGGGCTCAACCGTGACGCGCGATTCGTGGGTCACAGCATCTCGCGCGATCTGCAGGATGCGGGGGTTGCGCTGGAATCCAGTCAGACGTTCGGCAGCGTTGCCGCGCGCGGTGATACCGTCATGGCGCTCTCGGTGCCATTCCTGCCGAACGCCGCCGAGACGTACAGCATGGTGGTGCCGGCGTCGCCAGCGGATCCACTGCCACCCGGCGGCACCTGCGGCGCCACGTGCATCGACGTCGTGGATCCGAAGACGGTGCCATTCCAGCTTCGCGTCGGTGACCTCTGCCTGCTGCAGGTGGACAACGTCCGCCGGCTGATCCTGATCTCGGCTGTCTCCACGCCATCATCAACGTCAAAGCGGATTACGTGGACGACCGCAGACTCACTGTTCGTGTATCCCGCCGGCCTGACGGGCGGGCTGTTGCTGCGCCGCACCGCGACCGCCGTACGGCGCCTCGACATGTCCGCGTGGTACTGGAGCGCGGCGCAAGCCACGATGCTCCGGGCAGACGGCTTCACGCCCACAGGTCAGCTGCGCGCGACGGTTGCCGCACGCGGCGTTCAGAGTTTCACCACACGCCTGCTCTTCATCGATGGCATCGAGCGTGTGAGCGCGAGCGGGTTCGACGCGGATACTCTCAACGACTACGACCGGATCGTCTCGGTCCTCGTCCGGTCACGGATCCGGATCGAGCGAACCGATCGCTCGATCAACGGTGGTGCCGTCCTGTTCCGGGACTACCAGTGGCGGGTCACGCCGCGCAACCTCGTCTTCGAGCGAAACCGGAAGCTGTAACTGAGCGGCCGACAGCCATTGGCCGTGATACGCGTACGGCAAGTCAGGGTGGTCGCGGCGCGTCGGCAACCGCTGGCACACGCGGTCGCCAGGCACCACGTGTAATCACTGCCGAAGCGGGCGACGTGTCTGCACGCACGACGTTGCGACGTCACCGACGAGTGAACCAGTCCGGGTATCGGTACTTCAGCATGTAGAGGACCCACGCCGCCTGCACACTCGGATGCGAGGTGCTGCGCGGGCTGGCGAGCGTGAACGCGAACGCGCCGGGGCCAAGACCGTGCCACGACTCACACCATCCACCATCGGGCTGCTGATTGTCGAGCATGCGCTCTACCCATCGTCGCTCCACGAGGTCCGGGCGACCGGCGGCGAGCAGAATCGCGGCGCGCTGAATGTAGAGGTCCGTCATCCGGACATCCCACCGCTGTTCACGAGCGATTCCCGCCGACAGTGTGTCGATCAGGGAGGCGAGGCCCGCTGTCTCCGGTTTCCGCGCCCGGTAGAACACCAAGGCAAAGAGTTGATGCGTGCGCTTTCCCCACCAGTACTTGTCCGGCGAGAACATGTTGGCGCGTTCTTCGGCCGTCAGCTGCACGTAGTCGGGGGCTGCTCCAAACAGCAACCAGCGTTGGTATTCCTGGTACGTATCGAGCGTCGGCCGCAGCACCGCCTGCACCGATGGCCAGTCCGGATCAACGAGTCGGCGCCAGAGCGACAGCGGATCGATCACCGTGTCGTTGAGAAACTGATCGCTGATCGAGCGCAGCCGCGTGTCGCCCGACATCTGCGCCATGTCCGCGACCATGTGCAGCAGGGCCGAGTTGGTCGGCTCCGGGTGCTTGACCATCCAGCTCGTCGCACGGACAAGCGCCGCGTCGAACTGCCGCGAGAAGTCGGCGGCTGATCGCCGCGGCCACGCCGCGCTGTTGAAGGCGACCAGGGCACCCGCGCTGAGCGCCGTGACGGCAGCCACAGTGCCAACGCCGCGCACGGCCCAACGCCGTCCTCGACTTGTCATTCCGCGAATCTCCCAAGCAGGCAGCACGCTGAACCGGGCGTGTCAACGGGACTGGACGAGTATGGCTGGTCGGACAGCGCGACGGCAACGGGTCCGAGGACGACTCTCCGGACGCGTCGCTCCGAGGCTGCGCGCTCTCAGGACGCCTCGTACGGATAGTCTGGCGCTTCAGCGCGGCGTGGCGTACGCTTTCACGACCTTGAGCGCAATGGAGCACACATGCACACACAGCCGAAACCGAGCGTCGTGCTTTTCGTCGATGACGTGGCGCGGCTGTCACGCTTCTACCGCGACCTCGCAGCGATGTCGGTCGTGCACGAGGCGAACGACCATGCGATCCTCGAAGTGCATGGACTTCAGCTCGTCATTCATGCGTTGCCGCCGGGTGCGAGCGAAGAGCATGCCGCGGACCGGCCGGTCGCTGTCCGCGAGGACTCGTACATGAAGCTCTGCCTCCCGGTCGACAGCATCGCTGGTGCGCGTGCCGTCGCGGCGGCGCTGGGTGGCCGGATCAAGCCGACGACCGCCGAGTGGCAAGCCAGCGAGCGCGGATTCCGCGCATGCGATGGCCATGATCCCGAGGGCAACGTCATTCAGGTCCGGGAGGCCGCCGGGTAGCTCCTGCCCGCTCCCGACCAGCCCCTCGCGCTTGAGGCGTGTCCGGCGCTAGACTCGAGCGTGCTCCCCCGGCACGCTGCATCACCGTGCACCGGCGGAGCGTTGCGCGTTCACCAGATGCCTGGCGTCATCATGAATCCACTGTCGATGCTGAAGCACCCGAGTGCATTTCTGCCAGTCGTCATGTCGACGGCGGCGCTTGCGGCGGCCGTGTCGTTCCTCGCCACACACGGCCCGGCACCGCAGGCGGATGAAGGCACAGCGGCGCACATCTGGCAGATCCTCATGGTGACCCAGCTGCCAATCGTGATCTTCTTCGCGGCAAAGTGGATACGTCGATCACCGCGACAGGCCTTGCTGATCCTTGGCCTGCAGATCGCAGCGGCGCTGGCGGCGATGGCGCCGGTGTACCTGAACGGGTGGTAGCATGAGCACGGATCCAACACCGCGCCGACGTTTTCTTGCGTTCCTTGCGGCCAGTCCGCTGCTGTTCGGCGACACGCGCGCAATGCTGGCCCGCATCGCCGGTGCGGCGGGCGCGGGCGACGCACCGATGGATCTCGCGACACGACTGCTCGAGCAGACTGCCGAGCTGACTCCGATCAAGAGCGCCGCGGAAGCGCTCGACATCTTCGACTTCGAGCCCGTCGCACAGAGCCGCATCCCGATTGCCCACTGGGGATACCTGGCCGGCGGCGTGGATGACGACGCCACCATCCAGGCCAATCGCGATGGCTTCGACAAGTGGGCGCTGCGTCCCCGCCGACTGGTCGACTCGAGCAAGATCGATGGGTCCGTCACCTTGCTCGGCGCGTCGTTCCCGACGCCGATCGTGATCAATCCCGTTGGCTATCAGCGTGCGTTTCACCCGCTTGGCGAACTGGCGGTTGCCCGTGCGGCGAAGGCGAAGAATCACTTGCAGGTGCTCTCCACGGTGAGCACGACATCGATCGCCGATGTCGTCGCGGCGCGCGGCGCGCCGATCTGGTATCAGCTCTATCACGACTTCGGCGACTGGGCACGGACGAAGCAGATGGTGCAACGCGCGGAGAAGGAAGGCGCATCCGCCGTCGTCTTCACGGTCGACCTGCTCGCCGGCAGTAACCGCGAAACCATGATCCGCTCAGCGCGCCGTGATCCGCGCAACTGTGTCGCGTGCCACGAGGGCGGCCCGCCGGTTCCCGGCCTGCGCGGCCAGGTGGCCGGAACCGGGCAGCCGCGCGTACCGATGCTCAGCGGGTACCCGCCGGTACCACGCGAACCTGAAGTCGGCACGGCCACCTGGGAGTGGGTGAAGAAATTGCAGGACGCAACGTCACTGCCCGTGCTGCTCAAGGGCATCGTCACGAAGGAAGATGCGGAGCTCGCCGTCGCACAGGGCATCCGCGGGCTGTTCTGCTCCAATCATGGTGGTCGCGCCGAGAACTCGCGTCGGGCAACCGTGGCGTCGCTCCCCGAGGTGATTGAAGGCACGAAGGGCAGGATTCCCGTGATCCTCGATGGTGGCGTGCGCCGCGGCACCGACGTGTTCACTGCCCTCGCACTCGGCGCAACTGCCGTCGGCATCGGCCGTCCCTACATCTGGGGACTCGGTGCCTTCGGGCAGGAAGGGGTGGAGATGGTGCTGGCGATTCTGCGGCGCGAGACTGAGCTAGTGATGGCGCAGTCGGGCGCGCCGTCGATCGCGCGGATCACGCGGGCGCACATCGTCGAGCGCTAGCGGGCTCGCTGAAAGCGATACACGTGCCGGAATGTGAACGGCGTGCCCGTCTTGCCCCTCGGCCGGAACTCCTTCAGTCGCGTGTAGGTGGTTGGGCTGAGCGTCACGGTGACCCGGAAATCCACCGGCGTGTCGTCATCCACACCTGATCCACGGAGCAGCAGCTGCTGGCCCTGCGGCGTCTGGTTGCGTGACACCACCCTCAGCGATCGCCGTCCGGAACCGGTCTCGCCTTCGATCCAGCGGTCGCCGGAGACCGTCACCACGTCCGTCGAGTAGATCGTCTTCCCAGGCCCATCGTCGTAGATCGTGCGTTGACGGAACGCGCCGGTGTTCCCGATCGGCGCCGTGTGCATCCAGGTCTGCAACGTGGTTCGCTTCTGCGTCGTGTAGTCCGAATACTCCAGCTCTCCGCGCATCAGTCCAACCGTCGGCGCCAGAGGTGACGCGCTTCGCGTCCACGGTGTGACACGCGCGAAGCGCAGCGCCTTGTCGATCCGGGCGCGGAAATCGGCCAGCGTCTCGGTTGCGTCCACGTCCGGAAACACACCAAGGCCCGGAACGAACGCCGTGACATTGACATCCGAACGCTTGAGTGGAATGCGCACGCGCATGCCGCTGTTCGGGAGCTTGAGGAAGAGGATCTGACCCGCCGTCGGTCCTTCGGCACTCCCGCCACTCTCCTCGCCCACCAGACGCAGACGACCCGTGCGCGCACCCATCTCCTGCAGCACCGCAAGCAGGATCGTTGCGCCTGACCCGTTGCGACGGCCCATCAGGACCGACACGCGCCCGGTGAATGCATCAGGCGATGGCGTGATCACCGCGTTCGCTCCACGCTCGTTGTACCAACCATCGTCGCGTCGTTCAAACAGTGCCGCCGCAGGCGTGAGGACCGCCGCCTTGTTTCCCCATGTCTCGAACGCGTCCGCGAGCGGACCTGTGATGTTGATCGTGCGGCGACGCACACTCTTGTCCGGCTGCACCGGGCGATCGGCGAGCCAGCGGATCAGCCCAGACGAGGCGTCATCCGACCCACCGCCGTTCTCACGCAGATCGAGGATCAGGTGCGTGACGCCGCGAGTGCGGAGCTGCCCAAAGATCGACGCATAGAGCGAGTCGGCATCGATCGGCGTCCGGTAGTTCACGAAACTGCGGATCGTGAGCAATGCTGTGGTGGAGTCGAGCATCCGCCACGAGGTACCGTTGGTGAAGTCGACCTGCCTGGGACCTCCGCCCAGCGCCATCCACGCATCGTAGGTGATCGGCTGCAGTGTGGTCGTACGCTCCACGCCGGCCGCGCTCCGCACGACATACTTCCACTCCTTCGCGAAGCCGTACTGCACCGGCCAGTAGTGCTCGAGATTGGACGCCATCAGGTCATCGTCATTCTCGAGGAGCGTCGCGCGCGAGAAGTCCGTGAAACCATCGACGGCCGCGTAGCGCCCGAGTGTGGACACGATGGTGGCGGCAGGGATGCCGTTGATGCTCACGATCTCGCTGCCCCTCGCGATGGCGTTCTGCGCGCTCG
>JANMNM010000280.1:0-1783 GCA_031373905.1 Gemmatimonadaceae bacterium
GAAGAAACGCCGCCCGGTTCGCTGGTGCAGCGCATCGTCCGGTTCGGAAGGGAGACGTGTAGGCGAGCGCGCGTGCTTGTGTCGGTCTGGCGCGCAGGCTCACTGACCGATCGCGTCCAGCAGCTCCTGCAGATCGGCAGGTTTCGTGAGATGCACGTCGAAGCCCGCTTCGGCTGAGCGTTCACGATCAGCCGACTGACCCCAGCCGGTAAGAGCAATCAGCCGCGGCCGCGACGCCTCCCCGCTGCTGCGGAGCGCGCGCGCAACTTCATAGCCATTCATCCCTGGCATGCCGATGTCGAGCACCACTACATCGGGTCGAAACGTGATGGCCATCGCCAGCGCCTGAAGTCCATCTGATGCGACCCGCACCAGATGTCCACGCAAGCCGAGCAGCAACGCCAGGCTGTCCGCGCTGTCACGATTGTCATCAGCGAGCAAGATGGTCTTGAGCGGCGTCGTCGCGTCGGCCAGAGGCGCAACTGTTCGCTGATCGGAATCGGGAGGTGCTGCTGCGAGCGGCAACACCATGACGAACTCGCTCCCCGTGCCTGGCCCGTCGCTGCGCGCATGGATAGTACCTCCGTGAAGTTCAACGATCGCCTTGACGATGGCAAGGCCGATACCCAGCCCGCCCTCCAAGCTCTGAAGTTCCGCCTGTGCGAGTATTCTCGCGGTAACATCTACCCTTTGAAGCAAGCACTCCAGTTACCACGTCACCGGAGTCGCGCGGCAGTCAAGAATCAGCGCCGCCCAGTCTCGGCTGCCGCAACTGAGGGAACCATGGTGTCGGTGAATGTGAGCGCCTCAACGGCACCTCCGCGACGCGCGAGCAGCACGATCGTGGTCGCTGAGCCGGCCTTCAAATTCATCATGGGCAAGTTCTTCACAGTCAAATTCCGTTCACCGCGGCGAACAGTGAGAGTCGTCTCGCCGGGCATCACGTCCCTGAATCCGGCTTCCGAGCCGTAGTCGACATCGTCGAACAGTGGATCCCGCTGTCCGGCTACCATGACGTCGATGTCGTCGACCCCAGGGGCAGCGTGCATGATTCGAATGCGAGCCTTACCCACGTCGGGAGTCAAATCATCCCGATACGCCTTCAGTGACGCGTCACCTTCACCGTCTGGCAACGCCACGATCGTGTAGCGTCCACCGTCGCGCATCGTCTCTGTATTGGTAGCCAATGCCCGACTTGCGCCTGGGCTTGCCAGCGCGAAGGTCTTGATATTCTCCTCGAGAGCACGGTACGGCGTCACCTCGCCGAACCTCACTGTCGAGAAGACGGCCACCGAATCGCTGGTGACAGTCAATGGTTTGGCGCCGGGCATGGCGTTCACGAAGCGAACCATCGACACGCCGCGCGCATCTGCCGAAGCTTCCGAAGGAGACTGTACGCTGCGCGCGCTGTCGGCTACCGTAGTTTCGACCGCATCCCTGTCGCCCTTTGTACCGCATGCGATGAGTCCGAGAGCGCATATCGCAGCGAGCGATACCGTGCGGAGCTGTGTGACGGATGTGGTCATGGTGGGTCTCCAAAGTGGGGAAGAAATCACTGGCGCAGTCATCTTCTACGCGATGGTTTTCACTGGCAAGAACGACGAAAGGCGTGTGCCTCTCGGCCCACGCCTTCCACAGCCAGCCACCATCGCCGCTGATAAGGTGTCATCGGTCAGCCCGCCTCGGCGACCGATACGATGCTCTGCATTGTTCATGCCAATCACGGGTGCGTGAATGCGTCGATGCGAGCCGAGCTGCCAGATGATCTGGTCCAGCCTGCTGA
>JANMNM010000024.1:0-62725 GCA_031373905.1 Gemmatimonadaceae bacterium
CGAGCTCGCGCAGCACACGGTCGACGGACTTCACGCGGAAACGGCCGATCGAACCGAACGGACTGCCGTCTTCCTCCATCGAGATATGACAGTACTTGCATCGGAACGGGCAACCGCGCGACGTCTGCAGCGACGCGTACCGGATGCGCTGCCCTTTCGGAAAGTCCCCGCCGTGCGGCCGCGAAATGTCCCAGTACTGTCTGTTCGGCAGGAGATCCCACGCCGGCATCGGGAGGAGATCGAGATCTCCATGAGTCTCCGCCGGCCTCGTCATGATCTCCGTGCCGTCGTCGCTGCGGTACGCGATGCCCGGCACGTCGAGCAGCGTTCGCTTCCCTCGCAGCGCCGCCGCGATCTCGACGATGGTCGACTCCGCTTCGGAAAGCGCGATGACGTCCGCGCCGGCATCGAAGAAACGCTGCCGCAGATTTCGCGCATTGACACCGCCCGCAATCACGAGCCTGTCCGGATACGACCGTTTGAGCAGTCGGATCAAGGCGAGCACCATGCTCGTTTGTGGCGTGAAGATCGACGATATGCCGAAGACGTCGTAGTCTGCGGCGATCGCGGCAATTCGCTCGTCGGGCATGCCGACCCTCACCAGTCCCGTCGGCAGGGGTTCGGTCCGAAAGAACGTCTCGGCCAGAGGATCGCCGTCGTCGCCAACCGAGCAATCGAGGATACGCACGTCGTATCCTTCGCAGCGCAGCGCGCCGGCGACGTAGGCGAGACTCAATGACCCATCAGGCTTCGCGATTTCACCCGGCGCAAACTGCAGCGCGGAATACATGAGGAGGAAGCGAGGATCCTTGACACGCACAGCGTTGAGGGTGCGGCTCATGTCTGCCTACAGGCTCGAGAAGAGCGATACGCTCGCGCGAGGGTCGCGCGCCCACGCGGCGGTCGTCAGCGCCGTACGGTCCTTGTCTGTCATCAGCAGCTCGCCCGCCATGAGACACCGGAGTTCCTCGGCCAGTGGCTCATCGACGAGCGACCAATCGATGTCCGCCGCGAGTGGTGACAGGCCGGCCTCGCCTCGTGGATTGTATTCGGCCGTGCACAGGTACTCGATGTGGCAGTCGGTGGGAAACGCATTGCCGTGCGCGAAGCCGGGCGGGATCCAGATGAGATCCGCCCATTCGTCGTTGGCCGGCATGTCGTACGCAACCAGGCGGCCGAAGGTGGGCGAGACCGGGCGCACATCGAGGACGAGGTCGATCATCCGTCCGTGCACCGTGCGCACCAGCTTGCCCATCGGCGGATCCCATTGAAAATGCAGGCCGCGCACGGTCCCCGCTCGTGAGAAGCTCGCGTTCGCCTGCACGAGCTCGGCGCCGTCGAGGAACGGCGCATGTCGCTCGATGTCGCTTCTCCGGAACGACTCGAAGAAGTGGCCGCGGTGGTCCCGGTACTTCGCGGTGCGAATCACCTTGACTTCGGGCAAGGCGAGCGTCCGGACATCGACGATGTTCACAGGACGGAGCGCCTAGACCGTGACGCGCGCGCCGCGCGGCGCGTCGCTCGCCGGAGACGACAGCAGCTCGCGTACGCGGCGAATGTTGAAGTACGTCGCGTCGTCTTCCGGCCGTGCGCCAAAGTCGCCTCGCTCCAACGCGTCCCACATCTCGATCACCGCCTGCGTCGTGCCGCGCTCGGCGCGGAAACCGAGGTCGGACGTCATGCGCGAGCCGTCGACGTAGTAGCTCCGGCTCCCGTTGTCGCCCGAACGATCGCGCTTGACGCGCACGTCGACGCCGCGATGCTTTTCCAGGACTTCGCAGACCCAGTGCGCCAGCTCCAGCACCCGATAGTTCTTGTGAAGCAGGTTGTAGGTGCGGCCGCGCACTGCGGACGCGGGAGCGGAAAGCAGATAGACGTACGCGTCCACGGCATCCTGGATGTGCAGCAACGGACGCCACGCTTCTCCGCTGCCATTCACCGTCAACACCCGGCGATGCCACGCCTGCAGCGTGAACGCGTTGACCACGAGATCGAAGCGCATGCGGCCAGACAAACCGAACACCGTGCCCTTTCTCAGGGACACCGGACAGAACCCCGGGCATCGTTCGGCGGCACGCACGAGTTCCAGCTCGGCCAGGCGCTTGCTCTTGCTGTAGTTGCTCGTCGGTGACACCGGCATGTCCTCGGTGACGCGTTCCATGTCGCCGTCCGGCCGCACGCTCGAGTAGTAAACGGAGCAGCTCGACGCGAGCACGCAGCGGATGGTGCGCCGGTCGCGCAGCACCCGTGACACTGCGGCTTCGGCCAGCCGGCGCGTCGCCAGCACGTTGCTCGTGATGTTGAGCGCGGGCATGAAATCCGCCGTCGGGTCGTTCGAGAGCGCGGCGAGGTGATAGATCGTGTCGACGTCCTCCAGCCACGCCTCGTCGAACTGCTGCACATCTCCGCGAACGACTTCGAGCCCAGCGCTCTCGGCCAGCGAGTTCCCGAACCACTGCAAGTCGACGACGCGCACGTCTTCACCGAGCCGCAGGAGCGCGCCAACAAGCTCCGTGCCGACGTAGCCGGCGCCGCCGGTCACCAGGATCACTGGGTCGGCCCCGGAGCGCCACGCAGCGCCGCCGCCGCCTCGAGCGCATCCGCCACGGCCCGGTACGCGGGTTTCCGGCGATACGAGGCATCGAGCAACAGGGCAGCACCGAACGCGTCGTGCGAGAATGTCGGGATCCACGAATGTCCGTCGTCGACTCCCCATGTCTGGATCGCGGTGCACTGCGGCAACCGCAGACACGCCGCGACGACCGCGCGATAGATGTCCGCCTGTCGCTCGAGATCGTGTGCATTGACCGGCTGCCGCGCCGCATCGGTGGGAATGGCGACGTCCAGTTCCGTGACATGCAGTTCGACGCCGAGGGCGCCGAATTGCCCGAGCTCGTCCTCGAGCTGCGGGAGATCGGTGGCGAGATCGAGATGCAGCTGCAGGCCCACGCCGTCGACTGGCACACCGCGATGGAGAAAGTCGGCCACCATGCCGAGCATGGCGGTGGCGGTCGATCCCGACCTCGACGGGTCATCGTTGTAGAACAACAGCGCGTCCGGCGCTGCGGCACGAGCCCAACGGAAGAGTTGCTCGACGTAGCGGGTTCCCTGTCCGGCGAATCCGATGCCGGGCCGATCGTACCACATCGACGCGCGCATGCGGCCAGAAGCTCCGTCGGCGAACACTTCATTGACGACGTCCCACGCAAAGATGTCGCCTGCGTAGTGGCCGGCCACAGTCTCGACGTGATGCTGAAGCATATGGCACAGCTCCGACGGCTCGAAGCGGCCGCGGCGAAGCCATCCCGGATTGTACGCATGCCACGCCAATACATGGCCGCGAACGCGCTGGCCATTGGCTCGCGCGGCCCGCACGACGGCATCGCCCGGAGCAAAATCGAACACGTCTCGCGACGGACGCACCGCCGCCCACTTGAGCGCGTTCTCCGGCTCGATCATCGAGAAATGCTCGGCGACTGCCGCGCAGTATGCATCGTCGACGAAGCACTCGGGAGCGACTGCCGCGCCGAAGAGCACTCCGGCTGCCGCGGCCGCACGGCGCGTCGTTCCGCCCGCGACGTCCGGCGCATCATCGACGCTCGCGACCCGCGTGTTCATTCGATGCATGCCCCGGGAGTGGTCGTGACGTCGAGTCGCATCAGCGCGGGGCGGCTGCCTAGCCGAACCCGACACCGAGCGTTATGCTGTCTTTCGCCGCGGGCGCGGCCCAACAACATTGGTCCACTCTGCAAGCGAATGCAAGAGCACCTCGAGCCGCGATCCGGACACCCTCATGCATCTGACGCGGCCGCACCACGACGGCGCTGCGACGATGGACACGCACGGCGGCGAGCGCGCCGAAATCCCGTTCACCATCGCCGGAAGCACGCAGCAACTGGTGCTTGTTCGCGAAGGCGTCGATGGAGTCTGGCGGGGCACGATCGATCGAAGGGAGCGACGCTCATGCGCGATTCCACCCGATGCGACGATCACATCGGTATATGCGGTGGCGGTGCGGGATCAGCCGGCGCAGATCTCTGTCACCTGTACTGCAGCGGTCGAGGGAATCACCGGCGAGGCGACCGTGACCGCATCCAGGCGGCGCGCCCTGGCGAACGTCCTCGCCAGGGCGCGAGCGTCAGCGTTCGAGCGGCTGGCTGACGCGGTGGCGAACGAGGTCGAAGCGTGTGATGCGCGCTTTCGCGCGTTGGTCGACGGAGAGACGCGGTGGGCGTCCGTCGGCGACTCGATCTACGTGCCAGCGGGACTCGTGGCCGGCGCACGGGACGGAACGGGCCCGCGCGGGTCCTATGTGAATGCGCGGGCGAATGCGCACGTGAATGCTCATGCGCAGTCTCATGCCCGGCCGCATGGTACCGGATACCTCGCAGGTGCCGGATTCGCACGAGCCGGTTCCCGCGCCGGCCTCGGCGCGTATGGCGCACTGGCCCGGCCGACCGGCAACGTGCTGCGCGGCTACATGCCGCAAGCCGCTGCAGGACGCTTGACGAGCCGGCCTGCGGCGCTCTCGGCGAGCGCTGCAACGGCGAGTGTGTCGATGGCACCCGACCGCGAGGCCGAGGGCGAAGCACTCGCCTGGACCCTGCTGCGACTTCAGACTCTTCTGACAGCGCTCGATGGCGCGGCGGCCGTCGATGCGTGATTGCGCCGCTGACGTGATCATCCCGATACACGGTCGGCCTGATCTCCTGCACGCGTGCCTGACCTCGCTGGAACGAGGGAACGACGGTGTCATCGGCACCGTGTACGTCGTCGACGACGCATCGCCGTTGGACGACGCCCGGCGAGCGCAGGCCGTGTGCGCAGGGCGCCATTTTCCGGTGGAGTGGATCGCGATCAATTCGCGCTCCGGGTTCGTCGCCGCTGCAAACGCGGGATGGAACGCATCGACCCGTCCCATCACGGTCATCCTGAACAACGACACCGTGCTTGCGCCGGGAACGATCGGCGTGATTCATGAGATGCTCGAGCGCGACCCGCAGCTCGCGGCGACCGCTCCCGCCTCGGACAATCCACGCGACCTGTTCCAGTATCGCGCCCGTCCAGGGCGACGCGGCACGACCAGCGCCGACTATCTCACGGCAATGTGCCTCGCCGTCCGTCGAAGTGCCGTCGGCACGCTGCTGTTCGACACGGCATATTCTCCCGGCTACTTCGAGGACCTCGATCTTTCGTGCCGTCTCCGCACGAGCGGATGGCAGTTGTCGATCGGCGAAGAGGCGATCGTGCATCATCTGGGGGCCGCCACCTTTGGCGCGGCTGACGACTGGCCGTCGCCGTGTGTCCACAACTACGGCACCTTCATGGCGCGATGGGGTTGGCTGCCGAGTCGCGCGGCGCTTGACGAGGCACTTCAGGCTGCTGGCGCGCTGGCGGGCGTAAGTCGATGAGCGTCGTGCGCTTGGTTCGCCGCGGGTTCGCGCAGAAGCGATTCCAGTCGCGCGCCGCTGATGCGACGGACGAGATCTCGTATTGCATCGGCGATAGTTTTGCAGACGTGTGGGCGCTCGCGCGGGCACGGAACGCGGAGTTCGTGCTGCTCGTCGACGAAGCGGTGGCCTGCACGGATCGCGAGCTGCAGCTCCTCGTGCGCGTGCTTCGTGCGAACTCGAGCCTCGATGGCGTGACCATGGACTCGGAGGCGCTCTGGCCGGTGTACACGGTGGAGCCCGCGTCGCGGCGAGCATCGGCGGTCGCTTGGTCGACGGGAAAGCTCCCGGTGTTGCCATCGTGGCTCGCGCTGCTGCGTGCGGAACGGTGGCACGGCGCGGATGGGGACACGCTGACACCGGAATTCTTCCTGTTCGCGCACGGCGAGCGGTCCGTCGCGCGGACATTTTCGCCGCGTTGCGACGTCGATTCCGTTTCGTGGGCCGGCGACCTGCTGCTGGGCAGCGTCGCCGCGCTGGCCGCCGACTACGAGCGTGCCGTGGCCCGCGGCGGGACGGACATCCCTCGACAATTCCGGGTGTCGATCCCGGGCCAATCCGGTTCCAATGGCCGCGGGCTCGCGCCGCCGCTCACACGGCCTCCGGTCATCAGCCTGCTCTGTCCGAGCATCCGGCCGGACTTCCTGCGGGAGGCTGTCGACTCTGTCGTTGCGCAGGAATGGCCGCATTGGGAGCTGCTCGTCGGGCTCGATGGTCCGAAGGACACACATCTGCGCACGATGACGCAGATCCTCGCCGACTACGCGGCGGACTCGCGGGTTCGTCCTTTCCTGCTTCCGCACGCGGGTACCGGGCCGACGCGACGCCGCTTGGCAAGCGAGGCCACCGGTGACTTCGTGATGGCGATGGACGACGATGACCGACTGCCGCCCCATGCGCTCGCCCGCTTCGCCGCCGCGATCGATGCCGAGCCGGGGGCGGTGGCCCTGCGTGGCGGAACACGCGTCTTCGGGCTGCTCGAGACTTATCTGCCGCCGCGACGCCGCTACCTCGTTGGCGGAATCCCCAACGACATTTTCGAGGTGAACCAACCGTGGCTCATCCGCCGCAACGTGCTGGCGGCGCTGGGTGGGTTGGAGTGGGATGCCAATCTCAAGAACGCAGGTGAAGATTCGGACCTGTTTCTCAAGGTCGATCGGGCGGGTGCTCCTGTCGTCCTGATCGACGAGCCATTGTACCATCGCCGGTTGTCGACGCTCAACCAGACGCTGGACTGCACGGCGGATGAGTGTCTCGAGCACGTCCGCACGTTGTACGGCCGGCATGCGCCGCACCCGTGGACGCTGGGGGGCGTCAGTTTCCGCGGTCAGTCCATGCTCCTCGGCATGATCAGCGAGCACCGCAATCCGACGGACGACACGACCATCGTGTGTGCGACGCGGTTCATGGATTTTCAGAAGCTCGGGAGCCGGACCGACGTCGTGCTGGACCTCGAGATCACGTCGCTCTGCAATGCATTGTGCACCTTCTGTCCGCGCGAGGTGCTGCAGCGAACGGCCCGGTTCATGTCGCTGGAGACGGTGGAGCGTGTGGCCGCGTCGCTGCAGCGTGAGGGAAACAACCCGCTCGTCATGCTGTGCGGCATCGGGGAATCGACGTTGCACCCCGACCTGGCCGAGGTGATCACGCTGCTGGCCGGCGCCGGTGCGCGCGTCGGCATGACGACCAACGGCTGGAGCCTGAGCCCGCCGTTGCTGGACGAGCTTGTAGCGGCGGGGTTGAGCCAGATCAATGTCAGTCTCAATGCGCACACCGCGACCACGCACGCGACGGTCATGCGCCTGACGAACTTCGATCAGATCGTCGCGCGCGTCCGCGAGATCGCTGGTCTGCGCTCGCACCGATGGCCGCCACTCCGACTGAATGTGAGTTTCGTCCTGACGGACGCCAACGCCGACGAGGTCGGCGCGTTCGTCGAATGCTGGCGGCACTCCGGCGTCTCGCAGATCTGGTTGCATCCGCTGACCAACCGTGCAGGGTCGCTGAGTGCTGACTGCCGCCCGGTCGACATCCGTCCGCTCGGAGCACGGTACGCCGGAGACCCGATGGTCCTGGTCGACCTGTTCCCCGACGACCCGGGTTCGACGAACGTCTGCCGCGTGGCGCAGGGGGTCGACTTCATCTCCGTCGACGGCGACATGTTCCTCTGCGCGCAGGACTATTCCGCCCGCCACGCGTTCGGCAACATTGCGCACGGGACGCTCGAGGATCTTCACCACGCGAAGTTGCTGCGGCACGTCCGCGGCGAATCGGCGGACACGTGCGCGAGCTGCACGTTCTGTCCGCCGGAGTTCAAGGGCGGCAGCGCGGGATTGAGCGCGATCGTGCAGGCTGGGGGACGCGGCGCGTGACCTGGGCCGAGCTGATCCGGGCGATCTCGCTCGACGATGCCCAGGCCGCGCGCTGCCACGCGGTGATTGCGCAACTGCAGGCGGACTTCGCCGAGCTCTGCGGGCGACCGTGGGCGGGGACCCACGAAAGTCCGGTGAGCACACTGGCGCGCTTCGTGGTGTCGACGCAGGCGGACGCGCTGTCGGCGTCGGCAGAGTTGTTGACGCTGCTTCGTCGGCGGGAGCCGGAAGCGCGGACCCGAATGGACGAAGCGATGGTCCTCTCGGACCGTGCATTCGGGGCGTTCTCCGCGCTGCTGCGGGAGGATCAGCGCCGGCGATGGCGGTCGCTGGCGCCCGACAGCCTGCTCGACATCGACACCGGCACGCCGTCGGCTTTCGATGTCGCCCTCAGGACGGCGGTCGCCGCGCTGCGCCGTCCCGATGGATTCCTGTGCACGAGTCCATTCGAGTATGCGCACATTCAGGCGAACGGCGATGTCTACCCGTGCTGCCCGTCCAAGTTCGGCAAGGTCATCGGGAATCTCACGACCGAGAGCCTGGAGGCGATGTGGAGTTCGACGGCGGCGAACGATGTTCGCGAGTCGATGCTCGATGGCAGCTACCGCTACTGCAATGCCGGCGCGTGCGAGTATCTGCGCGATGCGATGGCAAAGGAGAAGGCGCTGGCGCCTGCACCGCTCGCGGTGTGGGCGCGGACCACAGGTCTGCTCGATGCCCGGTCAACGCCGCGAGTCATCAATTTTGCCTTCGACAAGACCTGCAACCTGGCGTGCTCCTATTGTCGCGCCACTCCATTTCGGCCGACGCCGGCCGACCGCCGGGACATTCACGCGATCGACGCCAACGTCTTTGATTCGATGC
Source organism: Gemmatimonadaceae bacterium (assembly GCA_031373905.1). Lineage (GTDB taxonomy): Bacteria > Gemmatimonadota > Gemmatimonadetes > Gemmatimonadales > Gemmatimonadaceae > JACMLX01. Next base: position 8,687 of record JANMNM010000024.1, read on the forward strand.
TCGAGGGCACGGAGCGCATCATACTTCTCGGCGAGGGCGACCCCTTCGCCAGCCCCTTCTATCGCGACAAGCTGCGCACCTACGACTGGGCGCGGCATCCGCGACTCCGGATCAAGCTCCAGACGAACGGGCTGCTGCTCACCCCCGCGATGTGGGAGAGCATCTCGAGGAGCCATCGTGCGATCGATTGGGTCAGCGTTTCCGTCGACGCGGCAACGCCGGAGACCTATCGGCTCAATCGTGGAGGCGACTTCGATCTGCTCGTCCGCAATCTGGAGTTCATCGCATCGCTCCATGCCGAGCGCCAGCTTCGTCACTTCCACCTGAACTTTCTCGTACAGGCGAACAACTATCGCGAGATTCCGGCATTCGCGCGGCTGGGCATCCGGCTGGGTTGCGACCTGATCGAGTTTCAGCGATTCGAGAACTGGGGAACGTACTCCGATGCGGACTTCCGCCGGTATGCGGTGCATGAGCCGGATCATCCAGACCACGCCGGGCTCCGCGAAATGTTGACCAGCGAGGAGCTGTCGCATCCGGCCGTGTGGCTGCTGAAGCTGGGCGACTGCGCGCTCGCGTCGAAGTCTGTCGATCTCATCTCATACGACACCGCGCTATGAGAACGTCGCAGCGCACGTTTCGCCTGGACCCGTCGAAGTATCCCGTGGTCGTGCCGCATGTCTCGTGGTCCGAAGGCACGTTGTTCTTCGGCGGGATCGCGTTGCGGGAGCTGTCGCCGGCGGAATGGGCCTTTCTCCAGCGTTGCGACGGCACGCGTGCGTTGCGCGAGCTCGTGACGACGGCGTCCGACGCACGCACGATCGCGACCGTCGCGCCTTGGCTCGTGTGGTGGGATGCGCCGGTGGTCCGCACTCTCGTGGTGCCCGGCGGTGCCACCAGGCTCGTTTTCTCTCCCGGCCCGGAGGACGCATGGTTGGGCATGGGCGGGCGCCTGTTCATGGAGTCGCCCACGCACGCGACCACCGTGATCACCTGCTTCGGGCTCATGGCACGCACGGTGGAACCGCTGGCGTTCGCCACACCGAACGACCTTGCCGCGATCGCGCGCGACGAAATCGCGCTCGTGGCGCAGGTCGCCGGCGTTGCGCACGAGCTGTGGGAGCTGCCGGCGCGGGAGCTGCGCCACTCGGAGGACGGGCGCGCTGGTGCACCGTCGAGCGTCGACTGGATGAAGAGCATGCTGCGCGAGGTCATCGACGAGGCAGTGGCGCGCGCCGCGCCGAATGAGATCTTCGTCCCGTTTGCCGGTGACGCATCGTCCGACGCGGGGGTGCTGCTCGACGTCGTGCTGGGCATGTACGTCGACGGACTGTTCGACGCGGCGGAGCTGCACATCTTCGAGTCGACACCGGTGGCCAACGGGCATCGCCCGATCGATGAGTTTCTCGGCCGGTTCGAACGATCATACGTCGAGCTCAGGGACTATTTCGTACCGGTCACACCATGGATCGGCCGCAAGGGCTCGGCGCTCGAGGTGTTCCGATCGCGCGTGGACCATGCGTCGCGCGACGCCTGGCTGGAATCGGCGAAGCTCAACGGCGTGCTGAGTGATCCGGTCGCCGGCTCCGGGACCACCACGCGTGAACTCCACGCTGAACGTTTCTGGGCCGCCCGCCTGGCTGGCGCCGCGTAGCGATGCTGATACTCACACTTGGTGAGGGGGACTTCTGGGCCACCCCCTCGAACGCCGGCCCGCTCGCATCGTTCTGCGCCGACCTGCTTCGATCACGGTCGCTCGCCGGCTGCCTCGCGTCTCTTCCCGAGGAGCCAGCGGCCAGGCGGCGTCTGTTCACGTTCCTGAGATCGCTGCAGCGCGCCGGCGGAGGGCAGACGGTGATCGCTCTTCCGGGCGATCGCGTCACACCGGATTCGCTGCGGGCGTGTGAGGTTGGCCAGGTCGATCACGTCGTCATCCTCCAGGGCACCGATGACCCGGCCGATGCCATTGCGTCGGTCCTGCGCTTTCGCGACACACACCCGGTGCCGCAGCTCGGCATCCATGTGTGGGTGGATGCGGGGCTCCCCGGGAGCATTCATCGCACGGCGGCAGCCTGGACACGCGCCTTCGGCGCCGGCATCGCCGTCGAATTGGCGCCAGCCGTGCTTGCGTCCATCGCGGATGCGCGAACGACCGCGACATCGAGCGGCGGCGATCGCACGACGCGCGAGCTCGCCGGCCCCGCACCAGCGAGCGTGGCATGTGAATGGCTGCGCAGCACCGTCACGATTCATCCGTCGGGAACGGTCGTGCCGTGCCCGCACCACGCACCGAATGGACATCCGCCGATCACGAGCGCGCCCGCCACATTGGTGGCTGCGGTTGCGACGTTCCCGCAGACGCTTGCGTCAGATGCGACCTGCCGCGGCTGCGCGCGCCGAATGCGCTTCACCATTCCCGACTGGATGAAATCCCGCCACGTGGCGCCGCGTACTGGGGGCGCGAGCCCGCTCGCGGCTGAGGAACGCTTTGTCGACCATGTCGAGGGACGACTGGATGACGTGGAGCTCGCAATGCGAGCGACATTGATCGAGGCCTTCATCGAACGCGCGCGATCCGTCGCGACGGCGCCATGATCGTCTCGATCGAGATTCCGGTCATCCGCGGTGGCTGGCTCGTACAGTGCATCGACTCCGTCCTCGCGCAGACCTCGTTGAACTGGACGCTCTCGCTGCTGTGGGATGGCGGTGATGCGTTGTCCCGCGAACTGCTCGATCGGCTCGCGGCACTCGACAGCCGGAAGATCAGCGTCCATGCCGGCGAGCGGCTTGGCATCGCGCGCGCGCGACAGTTCCTGTCGGAGCGTTCCCGCGGTGACCTGATCCTGCCGCTGGACGACGACGATGTGCTCGAACCCGACGCGGTGGAGCAATTCGTCGTCGCGGCAACCATGATGCCATGGGCCGGCGTGCTGCGCGCTCGCCGATCCTTCATCGACGACGCCGGCGCGCCGGTGGTGATGTCCGACTGGTTTCCCTTCGAGCGGCGCCACTACTACCGCGGCGCCACCATCGATGTCGCAAACCACGCGCATCCGTATGCCATCCGGCGGGAGGCGTTTCTGGCGGCCGGCGGATGGACCGGCTTCGAGGACTTTCTCGGCATGGGCGAGGATTGCGGTTGCTTCACCACCATGGAAGAAGTTTCCGATATCGGGCTGGTCGACGCGGTCCTGTACCGGTACCGGCTGCATGGATCGCGCACGAGTCATCGCGTCACCAACGCGAACGCGGATGAGATGTGGCGGCGGATTGCCGACCAGGCGATCGCGCGGCGTAACGCGCCGGTCTCGCGCACGACACAACGACCGCCCTTCACCTACGCGGCCACGCCGCGGCCGGTGCCGTCGATCGATGACATCGCGGTTGTCATTCCGTTCTGGGAAACGGACCAGCGGGAGGTTCCGTACCAGCACTCGCGGCCCGGTCCAGCCGCCGACTCTGGAATCGTCACACTCCGGCCAGAGGCGCAGTACGTGCAAGTGTGCGAGCCCCCTGTGCCGCGTTTCAGCCGGCTGTCCGCCGCGGTGTCGTCGACGGGGCCTGTCGATGGGGAGCTCGTGCTGGCGCTCTTCGGCGCGGCAGGAGCGTTCTCGCCGGATCTCGTCGTTCGGCACCGCGTGACATCGTCCGTGCCCCTGCAATTCGAGTTCGTGAATGTCCCGGTCGTCAACGCCGGCGATGGCCCCGCGCGCGTCGCCCGCATCGAGCTGGCGTTCGAGCCCGCGCTCGGCCGATCCGCGCACGTGCTCGTCCACACGATCCGGAGCCACCACGGCGAGACGGCATTGTTGCGCTTCTTCGAGGACGCGCCGGGGCACTGTCATCGCGGCTTGCACCGCTGCCTTGCGTCGCTGGCCGCCGCGGGAATCCGGCGCGACGCCATTCACGTCATCGAGCAGCGCGCGAGCAGCGCGGCCAATCGTAACACCGGGATTCGGGCGTGCACCGCGCCGTGGGTGTTGTTCATGGACGACGACGCCGAATTGAGCGATGCGTCTACGCTCCCGACGATGTTCGACGCCATGGTCCGGCTTGACGCCGATCTGGCCGGTCCCAAGCTGCTCAATGGCACGGGTCGCATCTACTCGGGAATTCCTGAGGTCGACCCGCTGCTGCAGGAGACGCGAGTGGGCGGCATGGGTGAGGAGGACATCGGTCAGCACGACGCCGAGCAACTCGCTCCGTGGCTGCCGTCGACCGTGCTGCTGGTGCATCGATCCGTGCTGCTCGCCACCGGCGGGTTCGACGAGCGCTTCGAAGGAAGCCAGCACGAGGATGCCGATTTCACGCTCCGTGCCCGGGACCGCGGGTTCGACTGTTGCTATGTCGGCTCGGCCACCGGCATTCATCACAATGAGTTGCGCAACAGCCAGTTCAGCCGCAACAGCGTGTATCTCGCCGAACGCTGGAAGGATCGGCCTGATCTGTTCGCGTATCCGCTGACGCGAGCGGAGCGGGGCCTGCGGAAGCACTCATGAAACAGCGCCGGGCTTCCGTTCTCGCGGTCACGGACCGGTTGGGCGACGACCTCACCAACGGTGCGCAGGTCTTCGCCGACGCGTTGCTCTCGGCGCTCGCCAGCCACTATGAGTTGACGGTGATCGTGCATGCAGCAGGCACCGGTGCGCGTGACCGGCCATTCACGGTGCTCGACAGTGCTTTGGCGCAAGGCGGCGAGGCGCTGACCGATTGGCTGAGCCGATCGCTGCGCGACACGCGCGTCGACCTCATCTACAACGTGGGCGCAACGTCATTCGCCTGCAGCGTGTCCACAGTCCTCGCGCAGTGGTATCCGCGGGCCGCGCTGGTCAATCATTTTCAGGTCAACCTGGCGTCGTACGCCACACACGAGGGCGCCGGCGACGAACAGATCCAATCCCTGGCCACCCTGCAGCGCGTCGTCGCCGGCCAGGCGACCCGGAACGTCTTTCCCTCGTTCTCCGAAATGAACAACGGGCCGCTCGCTGAGCGCGGCCAGGACGGAAGCCACGTCATCATGAATCCGTTCGTCGATGCCGGTGCCCCGTTGGCCGCGCGCCCCGAGCGGCCGTTCACGTTCCTCGCGGCCGGCCGCTTTTCCGACTACGTCAAGGGTTCGGATCTGCTCTTCCGTGCGTTTGCGTCGCTGCGGCATCGCGGCAGCGATGTTCGCCTGGAAACGGCGTGCGACGAACCGCGATTCAGCGAGCTGCTCGGCGACGAGACAGCCGCAGCCTGGACGGATCATGGATGGCTCGATCGCCGGTCGCTGCATTGCGCCATGCGGGACGCGGATGTCGTCGTCGTGCCGTCGCGGTATGAGCCGTTCGGCCTGGTCGCGCTCGAGGCCATGGCGATGGGCACGCCGGTCATCGCCATGCACGTCGGCGGTCTCGGTGAGGTGGTTCACCACGATCACACAGGCTGGTTGACACGACCCGAGGACGGATCGCTCGGGATTCGCGCGGCAATGGAGCGCGCGGTCGCCAACCGCGCGCTCGCACACCGGCTCGGACGCAATGCACGTCTCGTGGCGCGCCGCGACTACGCGTTGTCGCGTGTTACCTGGCTGGTGCGAACGCTGCTCGACAACACGTTGGCCGGCGCCGCCACACGTCCATGACCGGCTCGCCGAGGACTTCCATTGTCTTCGTCGGCCGGAATCTTCTCGGCGATTGTCTCTGCACGACCCCGTTGCTGCGTGCGGCTCGCACCGCGCATCCCGGCGCCACGATCATCTACGTCGCGCACGACGCGCCGCACTGCCGTGTGCTGGACGGCAACCCTGATGCGGACATCATCCTGTATTCCGATGCGCTCGTGGACGCGGCCGCCGTGATGACCGACGACACGTGGCTTGCCCGGCTTCCGATCGCCGTACCGCCGCCGCGGCACCTGTGCCGTCTCGATGTGCAGGCGGTGCATGCGTTCGGGCACGAGGTGTTCACGAGCCATCTCTCGCACGGTTTCGCACGGCTGGCCGGCTGCTCGATCCGCTCGGTTCGGCCGGTGGTGGCGATCGGCGATGCCGAGCGCGTGGCAGCGCGCGCGATCGCCGGCGAACGGCCGTACATCGTGCTCGGCATGCACAGTACGTCGCCCGTGGTCGGCCCTGACTGGTCGATGGTGACGAAGAACTGGATCCTTGCGCACTGGCTGCGAGTCGCCCGGCACGCACGCGATCACATGGGACTCGACGTGATCACGGTCGGCGCCGCGACGGACCAGGCGATTCCGTCGCGCTACTGGCGATCCCTCCATGGACTTCCGATCAAGGTCGTGGGCGCGCTGCTCGCGCACGCCGAATGCGTCGTCACCGTCGAGAGCGGACTCGCCCACCTGGCGCATGCGGTTGACGCGCCGATGGTGGTGGTCTACTCGAAGGACGTGCCGCGCGAGTGGGCCAAGCCACTCGAGGCAACGCGCTGTCGCGTGCTGTATGAGAACCCCCGGCTCGTAACACCGGAGGACGTCGTGGCGGCAATGCACGATGTGCTTGGCGCCAGTCACGCGCACACGATGTCATGACCCCGCCGGAAGATCACGATGCCGGCGAACGCCCTCGGACGCCGGTCTGGAACGAGGGATCGTCCGCTGTCGGCCGTTTCTACGACGAGCACGCCGATGCGTTCATGCGCGTGTACGGCAACGTGATCCAGGCACTGCGCACGAGGGACGTCGCGACCGTGCTGGACATCGAGGGCTCGAGCATGGGTCTCGCGCCCGGGATGCGCGTGCTCGATGCTGGCTGCGGCGTCTGTGGCCCGGCGATGCACTTCGCACGGCAGTTCGGAGTGACCGTCGACGGCGTCACGGCGTCGGACGTCCAGGTCGGACTGGCGACGCAGCACCTTCGCGAGTCGGGACTCGCCGATCGCGTGACCGTCCAGCACGGGGACTTCCATCATCTCGACGCGCTGCTCCCCGCAGGCGCGTACGACGTCGTGTGCTTTCTCGAGTCGTTCGGACACTCCAGCGACAAGGGAACTGCGCTCTCGTCCGCGTGGGCCATGCTCAAGCCCGGCGGCTCGTTGTACATCAAGGACCTGTTCATCAAGGAAGCGGCGATCGAGGCGCATCGGCCCGCGATTGCGCAAGGCATTCGCGAGATCAACGACGCCTACCGATACAACGTGGGCGACCTGTGCGACGTGCTCCGTCTCATGCGGCAACAGGGATTCATACTGACCGCGCTGAGGACGATGGACATCCCGCTCGATGATTTCGAGGACCTGTCCATCTCGCACGAGTTCGGGCAGCTCACGGGAATTCACCGGATCGATGACCTGTCCACCTACATCTTCCCCGTGGACTTCTTCGAGATCATCTGCCGCAAGCCGTGGTACGGACTGGACCAGGGATCGAATCGATACTTCCTCCAGAACCTGTACGAGCTCCAGGTCCGCGGAACGCCGATGCGCGAACTATGAACAGTGGCGCGGTGCGCAGCGTCCGTGGCGGACCGGTGTCGCGACTCTACCGCCGCATCAGCACGCTTCGCATGCAGGAGGCACTGCGGTACAAGGCCCCGTATCTGTTGACGGTCGTGTATGTCTTCTTCTACCTGGTCCGGCCGAGCTTCGCGTTCGCGCTGACGTTCGATGCACTCGCCCTATGCACCATCGCGGGCATCGCCGGCTTCGGCTACTTCAGCAACGACGTCGCGGATCGGACTGCCGATCGAATCACGAGCAAGCGGAACGATGCCGCCGCGCTGAATCCCGTGCAGATCGCGCTGGCCTTTGTCCTTTTCGCGCTGGTGGCCATCCTGCCGTGGGTGGTGTGCTTTCCTGTCGACCGCACCACAGCAGTCCTTCTCGCGCTGGAATTTGCGCTGCTGGTCGCGTACGTCCGCCGCCCGCTTCGGCTCAAGGAGCGCGGGCTCGCCGGCGTTGCGACCGATGCACTGTACGCGCATGCCCTCCCAGTGTGGATCGCCACCCACACGGTGTTCCTGATGGCGCACCGCGACACGCCGCGCACGTTCACCGTCTCGCTCGTCGTCTGGCAATTCGCACTCGGCGTCAGGAACATCATTCATCACCAGATGTCGGACTACGAGCAGGACCGAGCGAGCCGCACGCGAACCTTTGTCACCGCTGCTGGCGGAGCACGGGTCGTGCGATTCGTGGAGCGGATGGTCATTCCAATCGAAGTCGCAGGATTCGCCGTTTGGATGGGCGTCGTGTCGCTCATGCTTCCGGCGGTGCCCGTCGCCTTCTTCATTCATGGGCTGGCACGAGCCGCGTCCCACGGCGAACACACCACGTCGCCGAGTGCGCGCTGGTCCGCGATGTCCGCGTATTGTGACGGCTTCTGCCTGGTGTGGATGCCGCTTGTCGCGATTGGCGCCGTGTGCGTCGTCGACTGGCGAATGGTGCCGCTCGGTGTCGCGCACGTCGTGCTCTTTCGGCGGGCGCTCTACGAGTCGATCATCGCGCCGTGGTGGCGCGCGGCCAGCGTGCCGACCGCCGGCAAGGAGAATCCGTGACTTGGGTCAGGCACGCCGATGAACGTCAGCGCTGAGACCCGCTCGGCAAGCTCGCGCAGTGCGCCTGCCCCGGGATTGTCGCCGAAGGCCGACAGGGCACCGACGGCGCGTGCGACGTGCCGCGCCAGCGCACTCCGGATCCGGTCCACGATGCCATGCTCGTGCATCAGGTCGCGCAGCTCACCGCGAGGCCAGTCGCGATCCGCCAGCGCCTGAAGCGCGGCGCGAACGGATGGCGGCCCGGATCTGATCAAGTAGATGATCGGCAGCATGGGCCGGCCGCGTCGCAGCGAGTTGCCGGCCGGCTTGCCCGACGGCCAATCCTCTCCGAGCGCATCCAGGAGATCATCAGCGATCTGGTATGCGAGTCCGACGGCATCGCCATACACGCGAAGGGACTCGATCGCGGCATGGCTCCCGCCGCCGAAGAGGGCGCCCAGCACGGCGGCAGCGACGAACGGCGCACCGGTCTTGCCGCGGACAATGGTCTCGTACTCCTCCTCGCTGATCCACGGCGACGCCTCCAGCTCCCGGAACTGTCCGCGACAGCACCTCCGGACAGCATCGTCCAACTCCTCCAGCGCCCGGAAGATCGTTTCCGCAGGATGTTCGCGCCGTGCCTCGCCAAGCAGCGTCACCGCACGCACGATCAACTGATCGCCGAGCACGAGGGCGCCGCCGATGCCGACGCGATGGTGCAGCGACGGCAGTCCCCGGCGTTCGGACGCCTGATCGATGATGTCGTCGTGAAACAAGGTTGCGCTGTGGAGCAGTTCGATCGCCTGCGCGGCCAGCACGGCGCTCGCTGCATTCCCGCCCACGCACGTCGATGCGGAGAACAGGACGTCGGCGCGGATCATCTTTCCGTGCGCGATGTACTCCCAGAGCAGGTCATCGACCGATTCGCCGGACAGCCGCCCGCGCAGCGCCGCCCGTGTACGTCCGAGCAACAACGAGTTGTCGCCGGCTTGGCTTGTTTGCGTGCGCACGCGCCGGGCGGATGATGGCCGGGAGACAGACATCTCTCTCTGCACATCGCGAAAGAGCGTTGCCCACTTGGCCGAGACCGCGCGCGCCTCGTAGTGCCCCAGCACTCGTGCCTTGAGCCGCGCACCGAGGTCGCGCCGCAGGGCACTGTCAGCGACGAGGCACTCGATCGCGCCGGTCAGTGCGTCGATGTCACCCGGCGGCACTACGAGCCCACACTCTCCGCCGCCAAGCTGCTCACGCGCGGCTCCGTCATCTGAGGCGACCACGGCCAGTCCGGCGGCTCCCGCCTCACTGATGACATGCGCCATCCCCTCGCCGATCGCGACGTGGACGAACACGTGCGACGCGGCGAGAAGTCCGGGCACGTCGCCCCGCGCTCCGAGAAAGTGGAGCCGGCCTGCGGCGACCAACCCGGCGCCCTGCGCGTACAACCACGGTGCGTACTCGGGTTGAAAGGCATCGGTGCCGCCCAGCACCAGGAACACCACCTTCGGATGCCGGATCGCGATGCGCTCGGCCGCAGCGATGAAGTCATGGAAACGCTTGCGCGCATCGAGACGCCCAGCGCACGTCACGATGCAGGCGTCCTGCATGCCGCTGGGCGTCAGTACGGCGTCGTGGAGCCACCGCCTGTTTTCGGCACGCGCCGTCGCCCATGCGGGGGCATCGTATTCGTCCGCGTCCACCATGCTGGGAATGAAGAGCGCGTCGGCCGGTCGTGGCATGACGGCGGCGGCCGCCGCCGCGATCGCCGGCGACACCGCGACGTACCGCGTGGTTCGGTCCTTGGCGATCCGGTGCACGTCGTCAGGCACGCCGCCGTGTTCAATGAGCCTGCATTTCTGTGGATCGACGTGATCGAACACCATGTACGCCAGCGTCGCATCCTGGCAGGCGACGACGATCGCGATGTGCTCACGCTCGATCAGGTCGGTGATGTAGCGCGCCTTCTCACGATCCGTCGGCATCGAATGACACGCGACGTTCACGTCAACTTGCCACGCCGCAAGCTTCTCCAATGCGGGGCAGGCTTCGTCGGTCGCGGTGGCGCTCAACACCGACAGCGTGTACGGCGTCGCATGAAGATGCCGCGCCAGGATCGCGACCTCAGTCTCCTCGCCCCCGGTTCGCAGGCAGTTGAACAGGAACAGCACGCGTGTCTTCACGGTATCGCCTGTCCATGGCGGCGCGCTTCTTCGGCGTGGCGCGCGCGCCAGGTCACTCAGTTCCTCGGCGAAACGCTGCGCCAGGTGATCCGTATGACGCACGATGTCGAAATGCTCGACGACCTGCGCGCGCGCGGCCACCGCAAGCCGGACGCGACGCCGCTCATCGTCGAGCAGCCCGCCGACGGCGTGCTCGAGTGCGCATACGTCGTTTGGGCGAACGAGCACACCCGTCCGCTCACTGTCCACGATGTCTGCCATGCCGCCGACGCGACTCGCGACGACCGCCGTCTCCATCGCCATCGCCTCGACGACGGCATTCGGGATGCCGTCGATCATTGACGGATGGCAGAGGACATCGGCGGCTGCGAGCACGTCGCGCACATCGTCGACGTGGCCGACAAATCGGACGCAGTCACCGAGCCCCAGGTCGCAGGCGAGATGCTCGAGCAGTTCACGATCGTCTCCAGCGCCTGCGAAGAGCGCGGTGAGCGTCGGATGACGCTCGCGAAGCGCGGGGAGCGTGCGCAGCAGCACGCTCTGTCCCTTCATCGCATCGTCCAGGCGCCCGACACACGCCATGACGCGGGCCTCGTTGTCGAGGCGGAGTCGACGTCGCGCCTCCGCGCAACTGACCGCCGTGGCCGAGAACCAGTCGAGGTCGACGCCCTCGTACGCCACCTCCACGAAACCGTGGCTCATCGATGGGTGCGACGTCTCGAAGGCCCGTTGCATGGCCGGCGAAACGACGTGCAAGCGTCGCACCGAAGGCCCGGCACCGGCTCCGTACGTCCGCAGCGACGCATGTTCGAGTGGCGGGAGGCCGGTCTTGAGAATCACGGCGACCGGCGCTTTCCCCTGGACACGATTGATGCGCCCGATGATGCGGTCCAACACGATCGCCTCGTGCGCACTGCCGCTGACGGTACAGTGAACGAGGTCGATCGTGCCCTCCTCGATGAAGCGGCGGAGGTCGCGTTCGAACGCCTTCGTGTCCATGCCAGCGGAGTAGCCGAACACGCGGAGGCCATGGGCGGCGGATGCGCGGGCAAGGGGCGACGCATGCCGACAGGCGACGGAGACCTGGTGCCCGCGCGTCACGAGATGCCGGCCTGCTCGTTCGATCCACCGCTCGCCGCCACCGATGAAGTCGGCGTCGTTGACAAAGCAGACGTTCACTGCTCCCCCTGGATGTCCTGTCATCCGCAACGTGGCCCACGTGTGAAGCCCTGTCCAGCACGAACCCGGCGAACTCTGTTCGAGCTGGGCTGCTCGCGCGGCAATGCGATCACCGTGAGTGACGTGCCAAAGGCCAGGGTCTCGACGATTCCGGGAAGCGTGGCCGCGGCCAGTTCGCCAGGCGAAAACGGGTGATCCAGTCCCGACGCGGCGAGTGGCGAGTGGCGCCGGAATGCCCGCGCAGTTCAGGTCGGCACGCCCATTGCGAGAGTTGCGCGCGTGATCCCCGAAATGGCGATTCGGCACGCCAAACGCCCCGAACATCGCATACTCCGTACGTTCGATATCCGCCGTGCTCGTCCGCTCCTCACGAACGGTGGCCTCCGCGCCGGCGTCGCGCGCCCGGCATCGCGCCTGCGGCGTTCAAGCCTCCCAACTGGATCGGCGGTGTGACGTACCGCAGCACGCAAAGCCGTAAGGCCGGCGCGGCATCGCCGGCCTTTGGCATCGCCGCCGATCGTCAGCTCGACCTTCTCGAACGCTGCGCGTCAGGCACAAGCCGGGATGCGTATCGACCGGTGGTTCCAGCGCGCTGGATGCGCTGAAAAATCCGGCGCGAGCGGCTATCGTTGCCGCTTGCGTCGCTTGCTTCGGTCAACCAATCCTCCCGAACTGATCCCGATGACTCCACAGTCCCTGCCACGGCGAATTGTCGTCATCGGTGCGACCGGCGCCCTCGGGAAGGAGCTCATCCGGCTGCTCGGTCATCGCGCAATCGGGCTTTCGCACACCGCCGCCGACGTCACCGACCGCGAAGGCGTCACACGTATCATCGATCAGCTTCGGCCCGACTGGGTGATTAACACGAGCGCATTCCACCGGCTCGAGGAGTGCGAGCTCGATGCCGGTCTCGCCTTTGGTGTGAACGCGGCCGGCGCGGGATACGTCGCGCGTGCCGCCGCGCGCGCAGGCGCTGGTGTGATGTCGATCTCGACGGACCACGTGTTCAGTGGCGTCGATCGACCGGCCCGCGCGCCGTACACCGAATCGGACGTGCCCGACCCGCTCAGCGTGTACGCGATATCAAAGCGAGCCGGCGAGCAGCTCATCGCGCAGGGAAACCCGCGCCACATCATCGTACGCACTGCCGGACTCTACGGGTGGCAGGTGAGCCGGAAAGGCTGGGCCTTCCCGGACCTGATGATTCGCAAGGCGCTGGCCGGCGAGGCGTTGTCCGTTGTCAGCGATCAGGTGACGTCGCCGACCTTCGCGTTGCACGTGGCGCAGGCAGCGATCGCGCTGATCGACCGCGACGCCAGCGGTGTGTTCCACGTCGCAAACGGCGGCGAATGTTCGTGGTACGAGCTTGCCCGGCGCACGCTCGATCTTGTCGGGCTCGATGTTGCGATCACACCAACCGAAACAGTCGAGGGTCCGGACAGTGCGAAGCGCCCGCGCTACTCAGCGTTGGCGAGCGAGCGGCTCGGCTCGGTCGGCGTCGCACCACTCCCGTCGTGGCATGACGCGCTGGCCGAGTACGTGGCCGGGCGACACGCGTGACCGCGCCGTGCGGCCTCCACCCAGCCTCTTCGCGAGCACCAACGAACAGCTGGCGACCTGAGGCCACACGCATGCACCCGGTGCCCGCCGACCACTTCGTCTGCAGATGACGCACCAGTACATCCTCGGCATCTCCGCATACTATCACGACAGCGCGGCGTGTCTGCTGCGTGACGGGGACATCGTGGCTGCAGCCTCGGAGGAGCGATTCTCCCGAAAAAAGGGAGATGCACGCTTTCCTGCGCTGGCCGTCGAATACTGTTTGCGCGAGGCAAACATTGCACTGGGCGACGTCACGCACGTCGGCTATTACGACAAGCCGCTGCTCAAGTTCGAACGTATCCTCGAAACCTACCTCGCCGTCGCGCCAAGGGGCTTTCGCTCGTTCCTCAAGGCCGGTCCCCTCTGGGCGACGAAGAAACTCTTCACGGATCGCGACCTCCGCACAGCGCTGCAAGGCTACGACGGCCTGCTGCTCTATGCCGAACATCACGAATCGCACGCCGCGAGTGCGTTCTACCCGTCGCCGTTCGAGGAAGCGGCGATTCTCACCGTTGACGGCGTCGGGGAATGGGCCACGGCCACCATGGGAGTCGGGACGGGCGCGGACCTGCACTTGCACAAGGAACTCCGCTTTCCCGATTCGCTGGGACTGCTGTATTCGGCGTTCACGTCCTACACGGGCTTCAAGGTCAATTCGGGCGAGTACAAGGTGATGGGGTTGGCGCCGTACGGCGAGCCGAAATACGCTGGCTTGATCTACAAACACCTCATCGACCTGAGGGACGATGGTTCGTTCACCATGGATCAGAAGTACTTCAACTACCTGAGCGGCCTCACAATGACGAGCGAGGCGTTTCATGAACTGTTCGGCGGTCCGCCACGTGAGCCGGAGTCGAAGCTGACGCAGAAGGAGATGGATCTCGCCCGGTCGGTGCAAGTCGTCACGGAGGAGATCATGTTGCGGATGGCGCGATCACTGCACCAGGAGACTGGCCAGGAGAACCTGTGCATGGCCGGTGGGGTCGCGCTCAATTGCGTTGCGAACGCACGCCTGCTTCGCGAAGGGCCGTTCAAGCGCCTCTGGATTCAACCGGCATCCGGTGATGCCGGCGGTGCCTTGGGTGTCGCACAGCTCGTGCACTATCGGTATCTCGGGGGTCACCGCTCCGTGACGCCGGGGCAGGATTCCATGAAGGGCGCGTACCTCGGCCCCGCATGGTCGGAGGATGCAATCGAGGCGTACCTCCGGTCGGCCGGCGCAACGTACCAGCGCATGGAGCGAGAACCGTTGCTCCAGTCGGTGGCGGCGCGAATCGCCGACGGAGAGATCATCGGGTGGTTCAATGGGCGCATGGAGTTCGGGCCGCGTTCCCTTGGATGCCGGAGCATTCTCGGAGATGCCCGCAGTCCGCAGATGCAGGCGCAGATGAACCACAAGATCAAGTTCCGCGAAGGGTTCCGGCCGTTTGCGCCAAGCGTCATGGAAGAGCACGCGGCCGAGTATTTCGAGCTTGACACCGAGTCGCCGTACATGCTCTTGGTCGCGCAGATCAGGGAGGACCGTCAGGTTCCCCTTTCGTCCGCGCACTCGGAATTGTGGGGTATCGATCAGCTCAACGTTGTGCGCAGCGACTTGCCTGCCATTACGCACATCGACTATTCAGCGCGCATTCAGACCGTCAGCCGGCGGACGAATCCGGACTACCATGATTTGCTCAAGGCGTTCCACCAGCTGACTGGCTGCGCGGTGCTCGTCAACACGTCGTTCAATGTGCGGGGTGAGCCGATTGTCTGCTCACCTGCCGATGCCTACCAGTGCTTCATGCGCACCGACATTGACTCACTGGTGCTCGGCCCGTATCTCCTCGAAAAAGCGCGCCAGCCCGAGTGGAAGGAGGACAAGGAATGGACACGGCAATTCCAGCTCGATTGACCGCCTCGCAGGGCCGAAGAGTTGGCCTCAGCTCTGGACTGGCATTGGTCGTGACTGGACTGCTCCTCGTCTGGCGTCGCCATCCCATCAGCGCCGACGTTGCGCTGTCGTTCGGCGGCGCGCTGGCTGTCGCGGGCCTGGCCATGCCGACGCGGCTTCGTCCTGTCGAACGCGCCGTGATGCAGCTTGCACGTGCGACGGCGAAAGTCACCACACCGATCGTCATGGGACTGGTCTATTTCTTCGTCCTGACACCGATCGGACGCGTGCGACGCCTCACGCGATCGCCGATCCGGCGGAGACGCGGAGTTTCCGGCTGGCAACCGCACGATGGCACCAGGGAAGCGCCGCACCAGATGGAGCGTCAGTTCTAGCCCGCAGGTTCAGGGCAATACGTGGTGCATGGTGGCCGCACACCCGCACAGAAACCCGTGATGGACACATCGCTCCACTGCTGGCGCCACGCACGGTGGGGGAACTGCCACTCGGTACGAACGTCGATCCGGCATCTTGCGTCGGATGACGTCGAGCGTCAACGTTCCTTGCATGTCAGCTGAGGCGCTCGTGCAGCTCAGGCACTTGGCGTGGCCCCCGGCCAATCGCAGCGAAAACGCCAACCACTTGTCCGGGATGTGGGTGGGTGCGAGCCCCGCCGCCGGCACCTCACCGGTGTGACATGCGCATCCTGTCGATCTATTCAGGCCACAACGCGTCGATCTGCATCCTCGAAGACGGAAAGGTGCGGATCAACTGGGAGCTCGAGCGGTTCAGTCGCATCAAGCACGACTACGGTTTTTCAGAGGCCTTCCTGCAACGCACGTTGAGCCTGGCCAACGTCGAAATCGGCGATGTCGACTTCGTCTGCATCAACCGAGGGCTGCCGGATGACAGCGTGGTCCGTCAGGGAACCCTCCTGCGACCGGCCGACGTTCCGGCGACCACCGAGCACAACGTTGTTCCCTTCGTGCTGCCCCTGTCCGGGAAGCGCTTCGATGCGCTCGCCATCAACCACCACCTCGGCCACGCCGCGTGCGCGTTTTTCACGTCGCCCTTCGACGAGGCCGCGATCTTCACGTACGATGGATACGGCGACGCGGAAAACTCGTCGATTGGTGTAGGGCGTGGCAACCAGATCGTCGGGTTCGAACGGACGCACCTCGCGGACATTGCCGGCTGGTGGGCATCGCTGACCGTCAACAACTATCGGATGCCCCGCTTGCATGAGCGGGATCCCGGCAGTCACGCCGGCAAGATCATGGCGCTCGCGGCCTATGGCAGTGCGGACCCGCAGATCGCGCGTACGCTCGACCGGGATATGGAGGCAGCCCTCCGATGTGCACACTACCCGGACGACAGCTCGTATGCATTCAATGACGCCGAGGACTTGTCGGACACGCGAAGCACTCGCTCACAGAATCTCGCTCGCGCGATCCAGCAGCGGACCGAGGCCGAGGTGACCGCGCAGTTCCGGCGCGTACACGAACGGGATCCTGAGCAGCGGAATCTGTGCTACGCCGGCGGTCTCGCACTGAACTGCATCGCCAACTCTACGGCCCTGTCCGCCAGTGCATTTCACCGGTTGCACGTGCCACCGTGCCCGAATGACTCCGGCATCGCACTCGGCATGGCGCTGTACGCGTATCATCACCATTTCGGCGGCGCGCGAGAACCCGGACACTTCGTGCCGTACACCGGGCCCGATTACGGCGATACCACGAAGGCGTTCGGCGCGCTGGCCCGTCGCGACGGTCTCAGGTTCGAGGAGGCGAACCGGGAGTCGCTCCTCAGCATTCTGTGTCGCCGCGAGGTCGTCTGTTTCTATGGTGCGCGCAGTGAATGCGGCCCGCGTGCGCTGGGCAGCCGCAGCATCCTCTGCCTGCCGGACAGGGTCAACTGCCGGGACTTCCTCAATCAGCTGGTGAAGAAGCGGGAGTGGTACCGCCCCTACGCGCCGGTGCTGCTTGCCGAGGCCGCCGCCGACGTGCTGGAAGACTGTCCACAGGACGCGGCGTACATGACGACGTCTGCTCGAATCAAGCGGCAGTGGCGCCAGCGACTTGGCGGGGTCAACCACGTCGACGACACGACCCGTCCACAGGTCCTCAGGGAGGAGCAGAACCCGTTTCTCTACGGTGTACTGCGAGACGTCGAGCGGCGATCGGGCATACCCGCGTTCCTGAATACCTCCTTCAACCTGCAGGAGCCGATCGTTGAGACACCGGACGATGCCTGGAGAAGTTTCCTGGCAATGCCTGTCTCCTACCTCGCGACGGAGAATTGCATCGTGAGCAAGCTGTAGGCCGTTTCCCGGGCTCTTGTCTTATCTCGGCGTTCCTCCATACTGGAAGCACTACCGACACAATTCGAGTCGAGGAGCACACATGGCATTCTGGCCTGACAGACTGAGAATCCGGCGCCTCGACAGCCCATCGGCGCCAAGCCACGAGCTTGCACCCACGCTCGCTGAGCCCCACGAGTGGCTCCCGAGCCACGGTCTGCCACCCACGTACTTTCCGAAGTCGGCACGCTACGAATGGTTCAACATGGACACGTTCGAGCGGTACCGGGAAAACGGCGGCCATCCAGTCTACGGCGAGCACGACATCCAGTACTGCTTCAACGCGCTCGGCTATCGTTCGCCGGAGTTCGACGAACTCGCTGACCTTCGTGTGATCGCCGTCGGCTGCAGCTACACCATGGGAGTCGGTCTGCCGGAGGATGCGCTGTTCCATGCTCGCTTCGCCCGACGACTCCAGGCCGCGTCGGGCGGCAAGATGGTCGTGTGGAACCTGGGATCCGCGGGCGCGAGCAACGACTACATCGCCCGCATCCTCCACCTGGCGGTTCCCCTGCTCGATCCCACCGTCGTGCTGGTCAACTTCACGCACGCCGCCCGCCGGGAGTATGCGTCCGTGCAGAACCTGTTGATGGGGTACCTGCCAGGGTGGGAGCCCGGTGACGACCTCGCCAGCCAAGACATCAAACGGCAGTTCGTCGCCCTCGCGAGTGACCACGACGACCGGCTCAACAGCTTCCGGAATTACCGCTCGGTCAACGCGTTGTTGTCGAACCGCTGCTGGCTGTTCTCCGCGAGCGACCCGGGAGTGATCAGCTGCATCCTGGATCACGTGGCCAAGGACCGCTACGCCGGTGTCCTCGAGAACATCGACAAGGCACGCGACCACGCGCACCCCGGACCCGGGTGCCACGCCGATCTCGCGGACAGGTACTGGGAACGCTTCCTCGCGCTGCAGGCGCAGGGCGGCACGCCCGAATCGCGTGTGTTATGATCTGCTTCCCGCGTTCTGAGCACGCGCCCGCGTGCGCTTGTGTCGCAGGACGCGACAGGGAGAATCCATGACCAGTCTCGTCGGCAGGGTACTCAGGAAGGTGCGCGATATCCTTCTGTACATCGACTTTCGCCTTCGCCGTAGGCGGCACATCAAAAAGGCGAAGCGCGAAGACTCCAACATCTACCCGTTCTGGTAGCGCACCCCGAGCCCGGATGCGACTCGCGCTGATCTCCCCCCACCCCGACGACATCGCCCTGTCGATCGGCGGCGTGATTGGCCGCATCGCGACGGCCGAAGTCCTTCTCGTCACCTGCTTCAGTGAGAGCTGTTCCGACGCCGTCACCGACCGTGCGGACTTCACGAGCCTGCGTGCCACGGAGGACGACGCGTACGCAGCAGACCTTGGCGTCCAACTCGTTCGGCTGGATTTCCCCGACACCAACGTCCGCTCCCGGGCCGGGCAATGGCCGTTGCTGCCGGAGGACGAAGCAGCGCTCCGAGTGCGACTGCGCGAGCGGATCAAGGCTGCGGTGCACAAATGGGATGCCTCGGTTGTCTTCGTGCCGCTCGGGGTCGGCGACCACCTGGACCACGTGCACTGCCGCGAGGCGGCGCTGGACTCGCTGCCATCGGATGCACTCGTGTTTTATGAGGACCTGCCGTACGCCGATATGCAGGGCGGACCAGCCGCTGCGGCACGGGTCGCGGCGGAACGCGTTCCGGATTTTGCCGAGTGGATCGCGACCCTGTCCGCAGACGAACTGCGCCGAAAAGTGACGCGTCTGGGCCACTATCGAAGTCAGATCGCCCCGTCGTGGGTGGAGGCCGTCGAGCGCTATGCCGCCGCGCTCACCGATGGCGACGAGTACGGCGAGCGCTACTGGATTGCCCCGCCGCTGGCCGGTGAGATCGCATCGTACCTTTAGGCGAAGTACGGACACGGGGCGGCCGAGTGTTGCGACGATCCCGAGCCGGGGGAAGGCGGTCGGGACGATACCGGCCAGCACGCGACGCACTGGCGCCCCGACCCGCTCGGAACATCCGGGGACTTGGCCACTCACGCCCGCAGGCGACTCGGCGCTGGAGGCGCTCAGGATCACTCCGGCCCGTGACGAACTGCGGGGGACGGCGGGAGGTACAGATCGAGCTCTGTGTGCGTCCGGGCATCACCGCGTGTAGCGTGCGCGTGTGGGTTGACCAGGAGCCTCCGCATTGCAACCCCGGCATCGCGCGCGGTTGCGGCACCACGTATGCCGTTCTGACGAAGAATCGCCGTACTCCTGCGCGCTACCGCAAGCTGTTTCTCTCGGGTGGCGATGAGTGAGAGCATGGGCGAAGGAAACGTTGCGGATTTCGGCTGCAGTCGATCACCTGTTTCGCTCGAAGCCGATCACCCATTTCGGTCCAAGCCGACTACCTGTTTCGGTCGAAGCCGATCAGGGGGTAACGCGGATCCACGGGTGCTCACCGCCGGCACTACTGCTCCGGGACTTCCATCCGCAGCGAGGCAGTGCCAGCATTGCGACCTTCTATGCGACAGGTGTTCGAGGCCTTCCGCCTCGCGTTCGACCAGGGCCGGAGCCAGCGCGAGATCGCCCGGGCGCTCGGGCGCTCCCAGCGCACCGTGAATGACTACCTCCGCCGGTTCCGGGGCACGGGGCTCCCGTGGCCCGTCCCACCCGAGGTGGACGAGGCGGAGGTTGAGGCCCGGCTGTTCGCGACCGACGCGCCCGGAGCGAGGGGCCGGGCGGTGCCCGACCGGGCGACGCTCCACGCCGAGCTGAAGCAGAAGGGCGTCACCCTCCAGCTCCTCTGGATCGAGTACAAGCAGCGGACGCCGGACGGCTACCAGTATACCCAATTCTGTCAGCACTACCGCACCTGGGCCGACACGCTGGAGCCGGCGCTGCGCCAGGCCCACGTCGCCGGCGAGAAGACCTTCGTCGATTCCGCTGGGCTGACGATGCCGGTGCATGACGCGGTCACCGACACGGTGCGCCAGGCGCAGATCTTTGTTGGCGCCTTGGGGGCGAGCCATCTCCTGTTCGCCGAGTCGACCTGGACGCAATCGCTGCCCGACTGGAGCGGCTGGCACGTCCGCATGGTGGAGTATGTCGGCGGCGTCACGGCGCTCATCGTGCCGGACAATCTTCGGGCCGCCGTCACGCAGCCGTGTTACTACGAGCCGACCGTGCACCCGACGCACCAGGATTTCGCGACGCACCTCGGCACCGCGATCCTGCCGGCGCGTGTCCGGCATCCGTGCGACAAGGCGAGGGTCGAGACGGCGGTGCAGATTGTCGAGCGAGAGATCCGGGCCCGCTGCCCCACGAGGTGTTTCACTCCCTCGCGGCGCTCGCGCACGCCATCGCGTATGCGCTCGAGCGCGTGAACACGCGGCCGTTTCAGAAACTCGCCGGCAGTCGTCGCAGTGTCTTCGAGGCGACCGAGCGCGCGACGCTGCGCCCGCTGCCACCCACGCGCTAAATAGGTGTGCGAGTGGCGCACCGCCAAGGTCAACATCGACTATCACATCTCGGTCGAGGGCCACTACTACAGTGTGCCGTATCGCCTCACCGGCGCGACGGTCACCGTGCGACTGACGGCGTCCACGGTGGAAATCCGCACCGGGACACCCGCGTCGCCGTCCACGCGCGCAGTGCGCTCAAACGCCGCTTCACGACCAATCCGGGGCACCGACCCAAGGCGCACGACCGGCACGTCGAGTGGACGCGGTCGCGCCTGATCGCCTGGAGCACGAGCATTGGTCCCGCCACAGGGCAGCTCGTGGAAGGACTGCTCGCGGGCTACGCTCATCCGGAGCAGAGCTATCGCACCTGTCTCGGCCGCTTCGCCCTCAAGCGACGCTACGATGCCGCGCGCCTCGAAGCAGCCTGTCGTCGCGCCTGCGACGCCGGCACGATCTGTTATCGCTCCGTGAAATCGATCCTCGCCACCGGCCTCGACTCGCAGCCGCTCGATGTCGCCGCGCCGACGACGCATCTCTCCGCCACACACGACTACCTCCGTGGCGCGGCGTACTACGACACCGCCGACCTGTCGCTCGCCCTCTTCCCGGATCCGATATGCTGATCGAACAAACGCTCACGACCCCTGCCACGATCATGCTGCTGGCTTCGAGCCCCTCACGACTGACCGGGCTCAAGGCGCGTGGCGCGGCAGCGAGCTGGAATGCCGCCGTCGAGCGTGGCCCGATGCGCTATCTCGTACGCTGGGGACCGTCGAACGACCCCATGAAGTACTCGGCAACCGTCAGCACGCCGCGCGCGACGCTCACCGGTGCGATGTCCGGCTGGCATGTGGCCGTGAAGGCCGTGAACGCCAAGGGACTCGAGGGGTGGGACTGGGCGCGGTTGACGATCGACTGAACTTCTTCGCGGCCTCCGCACCGTCCCTCCGGATGTGTCATCCGGTTTGGGGCAGCTTGTAAGTGACTCGAACGACCATGAACTCTGCGGGCCGTCCCACCGCGCTGCCGCGGGGTGGTGCGCAGCCACCGGATGCGCCAGACTCCGCGCATGTCACTTCCCGCCACCATGCAGGCCGCCGTGATCACGTCACCCGGCGGCCCCGACGTTCTCGCGATCCAGTCGCGGCCGGTACCGGCACCATCGCGAGGCGAGATCCTCGTGCGCGTGCGGAGCTCGGCCATCAACCGCGCCGACATCCTGCAGCGGATGGGGCGCTACCCTGCGCCGGCCGGGGTGCCCGCCGACATTCCCGGCCTGGAGTTCGCGGGCGAGGTCGCGGCCCTCGGCGACGGGGTCACCGCGTGGCAGCCGGGTGACCGGGTGTGCGGCCTGGTGGGAGGTGGGGCACATGCCGAGTACCTCGTGACGCACGAGCGCGCGGTGGCGCGGGTGCCGGAGGGGGTGTCGTGGGCCATCGCGGGGGCCGCACCGGAGGCGTACATCACGGCGCACGACGCGATGGTGACGCAGGCGCGCCTGCGCGCGGGTGATGACGTGTTGGTGCACGCCGTGGGCAGTGGCGTGGGCCTGGCGGCGGTACAGCTCGCCACGGCGCTTGGCGCCAGGGTGTACGGCACGGCGCGTGGCGCCGAGAAGCTGGAGGCTGCCCGGGCGATAGGGATGCGCGACGGCTCCCAGCCGGGCGAGCCGGGCTGGGTGGCGAGGGCCGTGGCCGGATGGACCGACGGCCGGGGTGTGGATGTCGTGGTGGACCTGGTGGGTGGCGATTACACGGCCGAGAGCCTGACGGCGATGGCGCCGCTCGGCCGGCTGATGCTGATCGGTGCGCTGGCCGGGTCGCGGGCCAGCGTGGACCTGCGCACGATCCTGGGGCGACGGCTCACCGTGCAGGGCACGGTGCTGCGGAGCCGACCGCTCGAGGAGCGCATCGCGGTGACGCAGGCGTACGAGCGCGAGGTGTTGCCATGGCTCGCGTCGGGCCGGCTCGTTCCGCGCATCCATGCCACCTTCGAGCTGGCCGGCATCGGCGCCGCGCACGCGCTGGTGGAAGGCAACGGCACCATCGGCAAGGTGGCCCTCTCGGTCGGCTGAGTGCGTCGCACCGCACGTCGGCGGAAGACCTTGGCTCTGTCCTCCGACCGCCTCGCATTCAGTCGCGAAGATGGTGCGCGGGGGTCAGATTCCAACAGACCAGCGCGTTCTCTCCACTGCATGCCCGAGTGTATTCCATGTTTCGTCGTGTACTCTCCGCCACCGTCCTCGGAATTACCCTCGCCGCGTGCGGCGGATCGCCGACGGCGCCCGCGACTGGTGTGACCCCGGCCGTCGTGCAGGCTCGGGGAGCCAAGGTCGATCCGGGCTACGTCACCTACGAATCCGGCAGCACGACCGATGCCGTCACCACGTCGCCACTCGGCGGCGCGCTGCTCGCCGGCGGGGGGACCGACAGTGACTCCGGCATGAAGTGGTTGCTGGCACAGGGCGGTACGCGCGGCGGGGTGGCCGGCAAGTACGGTGACGTCGTGGTGCTGCGCACCAGCGGCACCAACGGCTACAACAAGTACCTGCTGAACTTCGGCGCCAATTCGGTCACGTCCATCGTCATTACGAGCACCACCGGCGCCAACAGCGCGTACGTCGTGAACGCCCTCAACAAGGCTGAGGTGATCTTCATTGCCGGCGGCGACCAGTCGACATATGTGGGCCTGTGGACCGGCACGGCACTGCAGAGCACAGTCAACCAGCGCGTCAGCGCGCAGATTCCGATCGGCGGCACCAGCGCCGGCCTCGCCGTGCTGGGCGAGTTTGTGTATTCGGCGCTCAACGTGTCGACGGTGTCGTCGGTTGCGCTCGCGAACCCGTACGATCCGAGCATCACGTTCGCGCGGTCACTCTTCACCGTGCCGCAGCTGGCCAACCTGATCACCGATTCACATTTCGTGACGCGTGATCGCATGGGCCGCCTGGTGACGTTCCTCGCGCGACTGCCGAGGGATTACAGCGGCGTCACCTCGCCACGTGGCATCGGCATCGACGAGCAGTCTGCCGTCGGGTTGACGGCGAGTGGCACCGCCACGGTGTTCGGCGCCGGCGCCGGCGTCTATCTGCTGAAGACGGGTACGTTGACCAGCAATGTGTGCCAGGCCAACACGGCGCTCGCCTTCGGGCCCGTGACTACCAGCCACGTGCCCGTCGGCGCCAGCTTCAGCTGGTCGGGTTGGAGCTACGGCACGCCGTACACGCTGATGGCCGGAGGCGGGACCCTGACGTCGTCGAAAGGGGCGGTGTACTAGAGCTTCACCTCAAACTCGAAGCGGTAGTTGGGCGAATAGGCGTTGGGGAAGTTTGAAAAGCTTCTGAGCGTCGTGGTGTTGCGACCCAGAATGCGTTCGACCACCTGCCCGCGGGCGAATTTGAAGCGGCCGGTGCCGCCAGTGATTGCGCGCACCAACACTTCCTTTTCGGGATCGTTGCCGTCGTCTGCCCCGCTCGAGATCAGCATTTCGGGGGTCAGATTGTCACCGGTCATCTGGCCGAAGACATAGTTATGCTCGGTCAGCAGGTGCGGCTCGGTCCGGCGGGTTTCGACGACGGTGCCTTTAGTATCCTTATACTCGGCCTGGCCGTTGATGATCGCCCAACCGCGCGACAGCCAGTGACCGGCGGGCTTTGCTTTGGTGAAGTCCCAGACGTTCTGATACTGTTTCGAGGGGCGACCGCCGGGGCGCCCTTGCGTGACCACAGTAGGGTCAGGAATTGTCCCGCCGGGATACAGCGCGCCCTCGACGTAGAAGGTGTCGCCGCGTACGTCGATCTGGAAGTAATTCTGACTGTCCTTGGGGCCGATCCGTCCCGAAGCGTCGATCGCATCCGTATGACCGAGCACGGCGACATCGACAGAAAAACGGACAATGCCATTGCGATCGGGTGTCAGCGTGAGCCAATTCTCGACGGGCGGAAACATCGTCGTCTGCACGGTTTGAGCTGCAGCAGGAGCAGCCAGCGACGCGCAGCCACCAGCCGCCAACGCAACGCCTCCGGCACCGACGGTCTTGATGAAGTGACGGCGATCACGTTCAATGGTCATGACGGAAATCTCCTCTGGTTAGAGCCGGACAGCGAAGTGGAATCGGTAATTCGGAGAAAGGACTTCGGCAAAGCTGCTGAAGGTGCGGAGCGCCGTGGTATTGCGACCGATGCGTTCCTGGCGGACTTCGCCCTCGGCAAAGCGGAACTGCCCCGTGCCGCCGGTGACCGCCCGCATCATCAGCTCCTGATCGGGGTCGCTGCCATTCTCCATCCCGCTGGTAATCAGCGAAGGGGGCGACAGAGTGTCGGGCGTGAAAAGGCCCAGATAGAGCGTATGCGTCGAAAGCAGGTGCGGCGCAGCTCGGGTGGTCTCCACAACGGTGCCGCGCGTGTCCAGGTAGGGTGCCTTTGCGCCGTTGATCAGGATCCACCCTCGCCCCATCAGCGTACCGATCGGCTTGGCCTTGGTGAAATCCCAGACAACCTCGTTGTTGAGCTTCAACGGCGCGTTGGGATTGACCGACAATCTGGTGGGCGCGGTCGGCGTGGGGATAGTGCCGCCGGGATAGAGATGCCCTTCATAGTAGTAACTATCACCGCGCGTATCGATCCCGAAATAATTCTGCGTGCCCTTTTCCCCGATACGACCCGAGGTATCCGCGGCGTCAGTATGCCCGAGCACCGCCATGTCGACGGTGAAGCGCGCGATGCCATCCTTTCCGACCGTGACGGAAATGGGAAGATCCGACAGCGTGTTGGACGTTTTCATCAAGAAAGCCGCGGGAAGTCGTGAATTTTCGAACGACGCGCCCGTTGATGCAGCCGACCATAGTCATGCGGTGAAGCAGATCGGATCAGCAACGTCGACCGTCGTTCCAGGGCACCTGGATGGGACATCCAGCATCCAAGCGTTTCAGAACGTCGCAGGCCGCGCGTTCGTGCGCAAGCTCGGTATCAATCATGCCGGACAGACGCCGCCCCGCCAGATCTGCGCACGTCGCACAGGTGGGCATGCCGAAGGGGGAGGGGCAAAAAGAAGGCGAAAAGAAGGCGACAAGGGGGCGACACGGGGCTTTAGTGATCGGGTCTCGCGAGGCACCTCCCGGTGCCGACCGGTACGACCGCAGGTCTCTTTTTCTGAGCGCGCCTGCGTCAACACGTTACCTTCGCTCGGCCGATGGTTGCGGGTCGGAGGTTGCGGGGCCAGGCCGTGTTGTCGCCCGAATGTGACCTCTCCCTCCCGCCGATCTGGTATTTAGTATCTAAATAAAACACTCGGGGGTTCGAATGGGAGTCGGGCGCAAAATCGCGATCGGGGTGTCCGGACTTGTCGGCATTGTCGTTGTAGGTATCGCAGGCACGTACCTCTGGGCCGGCAGCGCAGCATCGGGCAAACTGGCAGATACGTATCGCGTACACGACGTCGCTTTCCCCATTCCAGCTCCCCTGACCGAGGCCGACGTTTCCGCTTTGCGAGCAGAGCGCGCTTCACATGTCAGGAAGGGACAGGATCCGCTGGCTGGCGTCGACCTCAACGCAGTCGCCATCGAACGTGCTGTCAAACGCGGTAAACATCTGGTGGAAACGCTGTATCCCTGTACGGGTTGCCACGGCATGGACTATGGCGGTGGCGTCATGTTCGAGTCTTCGCTCGTTGGCAGGTTCATGGGGCCGAACCTTACGACTGGCAAGGGCGCGCGCACATTGAGCTACACCGCTGCGGATTGGGACCGAATCGTCAGGCATGGGGTCAAGCCGGGAGGCAAACCGGCGATCATGCCTGCGAATGACTTCTTCGAGATGTCTGATCGCGAACTCGCGGACATCGTCGCGTTCCTGCGCGCCCTCCCGCCGGTTGACCGGATAATCCCGCCGAGTACACTGGGGCCGCTCGCCAAGTGGCACATCGCGTCCGGCGAGTTCGTCCTATCGGCAGCGTCGCATCCGACGAAGCATGAAATTGCCCATGCCGCGCTGCCGCCCGAGGCGCTCCCCGATGCAAACTTTGGAAAACATCTCGCGCAGACTTGCATCGGGTGTCATCGCAAAACGCTGGCCGGTGGTCCGATCGCGGGTGGCGATCCTCGATGGCCGCCCGCTGCCAACCTGACCCCGGCAGGTCTGAGCGGATGGACCTACGAAGATTTTGTGGGTGCAATGCGCAAGGGAATCCGCAAGGATGGAACTGCTTTGCGCGAGCCGATGTCGGCCAGACCCCGATTCGCGGAGCATATGTCAGATACGGAGCTGCAGGCCCTGTGGGCGTACCTGCGTACGCTGCCGCCGCAATCGAGCGCGCCATGACCCCACTCTTTGGCCCCGTTGGAGCCCACCACCGAACGCTCGCGTTCTGCTGCAGGGCGTTCCAGTAGACCCAACCTCCGCTCCTCCTTGGTCGGCGCGCGAGTTGCGTTCGGGAGAGCGCTCTGTCACATTCCTGATCACACCTCAGGAGCCTCAATGACCGCACAAGCCCTCACGGCACCCGCCCTTCTGTCGCCAACCCGGCAGGCGGTGTTTGATCGCATCTCTGCCGCCGCCCGGGCAATGGTGGCGCAGGCCTCTGAGTCCGACATTCTCGCGACCATCGCCGCACCCACCGGCACGCTCGCCCTCGCCCATCTCATCACCGTCCTCCCGGCGCCTGATGCGACGGCCGACGAAGGCTTGGCGTCGGCATACGCCGGTGCGGCTCAATGGCGGACAGACTACTTGGCGGCAGTCCCAACGCTGTCGGCCAGTGACGCACAGGCGGCGCTCGGACTGCGGTCGACCGAGGCGCTCCGAAAGCGCGACAGGGCCGGTACGATCCTCGCGCTGCCGCTCGCCAGCGGCAAGTTTGCGTATCCCGCCTGGCAATTCGTGGACGGGCGTGTGGTGGGTGGTTTGGCCGGCGTGCGGGAGGCGCTCGGCACGGACAGCGCGTGGGCCTTCGCCGGTCAGTTGGAGACCATTCGGGCGTCGGACGAGGCGGAACCACGCACGCTCCGATCAATGCTTGTGGTCGGCGACGTGACTGCTGCGCTCCAGGCTGCGTCGGCTGCTGCGGACAGCGGCGGCGCTTGAGCCGTGCGCCGGTGCGCGTGACGCTGCCGGCCGGATCGCCCCTTGTCCGCATCGTGCGGCTCGCGCATGGCCCGCCGGGGGCGCTGTACTTCGGACCGGGTGCCGGTACGCCACCTGCCGGTCGCTTCGATGCACCCAACGGTGGCTTCCGCGTGTGCTATCTCGCGTTGACCATGGACGGTGCGTTTGCCGAGTCGGTCCTGAGGCTCGCTCCGGCTCCGATGGCCGTGGGTGGGCTGCGCGCCATCAGTGTCGGGAGCATTGAGGCCCGTGGCTGGGCGTGGACACAGACCACCCGCGATCTGGATCTGGTCGACCTCAGCACCGGGCACGGGCTTGGAGCGCTCAATGTGACCGCGTCGCTGACGGCGGGTGATTCCCACGTACTGTCACGACAGGTGAGCGCAACGATTCATGCGGTGTCTCCGCCAGTCGACGGCATCCGGTACCGACCGCGGCATGCGCCGGACGCGCTTGCCGTCGCGCTGTTTGATCGCGCGGCTGATGCGCTTGCGCCGGTGACCACCCTTCAGCCGCTGTTCGTTGATGGCAGGCGTCTCGCCCCATTGCTGCGAGATTATCAGTTGAGTCTGTTGCTGATCTGAGGCTGCCGCGCGCCACGCTACGGAGCGGCTGACACGCGAGCGAAAAGTGCGCTCGCCCCGCCTTCGCTTGTGGTCGATTCAGGTGGCAACAAACGGACAACGAAGACCGCCCACCCTCAAAGCGCTTACGCGGCTTGTCTGGTACCTTGCGCTCACATCACTCCCCCTTGCAGAATGGGCGCCATGACTGCCGTTGCTAACCAGCCCGGGACCGCCGCCAGAACGATCGCCAACGCGATCGCCGAGCGACGGCTCCTCCCGGCGCCGCCCGGATCGGAAGCGCCGCTGTCGGTGGACGACGCCTATCTCATCGCAGCCGATGTGGCACGGCGACTTGCCCGACCTGTGCTGGGCTGGAAGCTCGGGGCCACATCGAGCGGGGGACAAGCCGCCTTAGGCCTCAGGGCGCCGCTCGCCGGGCGAATCAGCGTAGTCCACCGCGAAACGGACAAACTGCTTCCAGCCGACATGGCACCGCTCGAGATCGACGCCGAAGTCGTGTTTGCGCTGGGCAAGGCGATCGAAGCCGAGATGGTATGGGATGAAACGACGATTGCCTCTGCCATCGACGTTGTGTATCCAGCGCTCGAGCTGAATCGGCCGATCTATCTCGATCCACTGGCCTGGGGGGGATCGTGGATCATTGCCGCCAACGCGTTCAGCGCCGGCCTGGTGCTCGGAGCCCCGAGGACTTATCACGATACCACTGGTGGCTCCAGTGTAATTGGCCGTGTCGAGTCGGTGACGGTCACCACGCCGGGTGGTGAGGGTGAACGCCGAGCTGCTCTCGTCTGGAGCGAGGCGCTCGCTGCGGCCGCGTGGCTGGCCAACGATCGGCAACGGCGGGGCGAACCGCTGCGTGAGGGTCTTCTGGTAGCGACCGGGGCGCTGATTGGTCCGATTCGACTTGTTGCCGGAGACTCCATCGACGCCGATTTCGGGGCGTTGGGCCGCGTGCGTTGCTCGATTTCCCCGGAGGCACCCAGTGCTGCGTGATCGTATCGAGTGGAAGTGGATCGAAACCTTCGCCCATACATTCGGGCTTTGCCGCATTGGGAGCGGCGACGAGGTGGCGATTCTCTCGGAGTCGCAGTCACGCCAGCTCAACGTTCATCTGGCGGAGCTGGCGCTCCTGTCGATCGGCGCGCGACCCTTCCACGTGGTGCTTCCGACGCCGCCGCAGTCTGCGCCAGTGCCGGTCAAGTCCACTGGCTCCTCACATGCAATTGCCGGGAACCGGTCCGTCATCGCCGCGCTCAGCGCAGTACCGATGGTCGTGGACATGACCGTGGAAGGTCTCATGCACGCGCCCGAGACAGGTGCCATTCGTGGCGCCGGCACGCGACTCCTGTACATCAGTGACGAGCACCCCGAGGTGCTGGAACGACTCCGGTCAAATGCCGAACTCGGCGACCGCGTCAGGCAGGGGCGTCAGATGATGATCCAGGCCACCGAAATGCACGTCACGTCGGCTGCGGGTACTGACTTGAGGGTCGGAATGCGCGGTGCAGTGGTCGGCGGCAATCTCGGGTTTGTAACGGAGCCGGGCCAGATGGCGAGCTGGCCGGGCGGCATTTGCAGTTGTTTTCCAGCGCACAGCGCGGTGAATGGCACTCTCGTGCTCGATCGTGGAGACGTAAATCTCACCTTCAAGCGTTATCATGAGGCACCCGTAACGCTCACCATCAGGGACGATTTCGTTACCGATATTGCCGGCGATGGGCTCGACGCTGAACTGATGCGCGAATACTTCGCCGCATGGGACGACCGCAATGCGTACGGCGCCTCACACGTAAGCTGGGGAATGAACCACGCTGCCCGCTGGGAGTCGCTGGCGATGTACGACAAACGCGACGTCAACGGCATTGAGGCGCGTGCAGTGGCCGGCTCCCTCCTGTACTCCACCGGGGCGAACCCCTCAGCCAATCGATTCTCGCTCGGCCACTTTGATCTGCCCCTCCGCCGCTGCTCACTCACCATCGACGGACAGCTGGTGATCGAGGAGGGCACCCTGCGTGCACCCCTTGCCTGACGTCTGCGCGGAACTTCGGCTGGTGGGCCCCAGGCCCCGCATTGCTGTGGAATCAGCTGGCATCGGACCGCCGGTTCTGTTTTTGCACGGGCTCGGCGGCAACCGCTCGCACTGGCGCGATCAGATGGCGGCGCTCGCTGGCGACTTTACTGTGGCCGCATGGGATGCCCGAGGGTTCGGCGAGAGCGACGACCCTACGGCACCGTGGACCTTTGCCGATTTCAGCGCAGATCTGATCCGCGTGCTGGACGCGCTCGGCATGGCGCGTGCGCACCTCGTTGGTCTCTCGATGGGCGCGCGCATCGCGCTCGACTTCTACGGACGTTATCCAGCGCGCGTCCTCTCGTTGGTGCTTGCCGACACGAGCGTCGCGAGCACTGCCCCCGATCCCGCAACCGTTGAGATGCAGCTGCGCCGAAGGCGTGCGCTGTTCGATGGTGGCGGGTTCGACACCGGAGCCGCCAATGCACTTGTTGAGGAGCTCATCGGCCCCGCCGCGCACCCGCAGGCACGTGCGCGGCTGGTCGAGGGGCTCGTCGCATTGCGTGCCGCTCCCTATCTGGACGCGCTTCGCACGGTGGCGTTGTATCGCGACTTTCCGCTGCTGAACGCCATTGGCGTGCCGTGCCTGATCATGTGCGGCAGTGCCGACCGACTGGCGTCCCCGGCACAATGCCGTGGCATGGCCCGCATGATTCCCGGCGCGTCCTTTGTTGAGATTCCCGGGGCCGGCCACGTCAGCAACCTCGAGCAGCCGACGGCGTTCACCGAGGCTGTTCGCGACTTTCTTGGTCGACATGCCTGAGCAGGCGTCGCGCGCGTTCGTTGTGGCGGAACATGCCCGGGGTGGGAGCGGGGCGCGATTTTCGGTGCGCCACGATGCACAATTGCCGTTGGACGATGGCCATGTTGCCGTCCGCGTGGACTGGCTGTCGATGGATCCGTTTCTTCATTTGCGCGTGAACGCGGCAGACAGCGTGCGCGCATTGCTCCCCGTCGGTCAGGTGATGGCCGGCCGCGGCGCGGGCGAGGTGGTGGCGTCGCGCCATCCTGGGATCGCCGTTGGTGACCATGTGGTTGGTGAGCTGGGATGGCGAGAGGTCGCAGTGGTGCCGGGCGATACGGTGCGCGTCGTACGCGATACGCTGGTGCCGCTGCGGCATTACCTCGGCGCGCTCGGGGCCACGGGCCTGGCGGCCTGGTTCCTCGTTGGGGCCGCCGACATCCAGCCGGGTCAAACGATGGTCATAACCGGGGCGGCGGGAGGGGTTGGTTCGCTTGCCACTCAACTGTCGGCCGAACGCGGCGCGAGAGTCGTTGCTGTCTGTCGCGGGGGCGTCGAAGTTGCGCATCTGCGGCAGCTTGGGGTAACGCATGTGGTCGACACCGAGGCGGCGGGATGGCGTGCGGTGTTGTCGGATGCGTGCGTCGGCGGATGGCAGCGCGCGCTCGACGGCATTGGTGGAGAGATCTTTGACGCGCTCGTGCCGCTGGCGGCTGTGCATGCGCGACTATTGGTATTTGGCGCGCTTGGTACCTATGCGGGTGCAGTACCCGACGTCGGCCCACGGCCGCTCCTGTCGGTGGCACTGAAAAGGATGCGCATCGAGGGGTTTCTGCTCGCCGATCACATGGCTGCGGCGGGCGGACCTGCCGAAGCAGAGCGGGCGCTTGGAGAGCGCATCGCCAGCGGTAACCTGCACGTAGCCGAGACTGTCGTGAAGGGATTTGAGCGATTGCCGGAGGCATTTGCGAGTTTGCTGTCGACGTCACACGCAGGGAAGCTGTTGGTACAGCTGAGTGCTTGAACCCATCACGAGAGGAAGAATCGCATGCGTGTCGTAGAGGTGCCGCGATATGGAGGAGCTGACGTACTGACTTTGGCCGAACGTGAACCGCCGGTGCCGGGTCCGGGTCAGGTGCTCGTCCGCGTTCGAGCGGCCGGTGTCAACCCGTTTGACTACAAGATGCGCGAGGGTTGGCTGAGCGCCTTCTATCCAATGCAGCTTCCGTACATACCGGGGAGCGACTTTTCCGGTGAGGTGGTAGCGCAGGGCGCTGGTGTCACGGATCTCGTTTCAGGGGATCGCGTGTATGGCCAGTTGGCGCCAGCTCATGGTGGTACCTACTGTGACTACCTCGCGGTCGACGCAGGCCTGGTGCGACGGATTCCCGGCAATCTGTCATTCGTTGACGCCGCCGCTGTACCGCTGGCTGCAATTACCGCGTGGATCGCCCTGGATCTCGCGGGGGTGAAACCGGGTGCGCGTGTATTGATCCATGCCGGGTCAGGGGGCGTGGGCGGCATGGCCGTGCAGCTCGCCAAACATCTGGGCGCATGGGTAGCCTCCACGTGCAGCGAAGCCAACCGCGAGCTTGTGCGCGAGCTCGGAGCCGATCTGGTTCTGGACTACACGCGCGATGATCTGCGATCGTCTGTCGGAGATCTGGACGCGGTGATCGACCTCTGGGGCGGTGACGCCAGCGGGAGCAATTTTGCGGTGTTGCGACCGGGGGGAACGCTCGTTGTGGTGCTGCGCAACGATCCCGTTGAGATGGCGCAGCGCGAACGGCTCTCCGCAGCGCATCAAGTGACAGTTAAGGTGGTGATGTTCGAGACCATGCCCAGCGCGCTCGATGCACTGGCGCCTGTTTTGGCATCCGGTGCGTTGCGACCAAATGTTCAGACAGTGTTGCCGCTCGCCGACGCTGCCAGCGCTCAGACGTTGAGCCAGTCGCGTCGCGCGCGTGGAAAGATCGTGCTCGACCTGTCTACTTGATGTCGTTGAGTGCACCCTTGACGATCACTGGCGTCAGGGCCCAGGTGAGCAGCACGAAATAGACGACGAAGAAGGTGATCATTCCGCTGACAGACCAGGTGACGGGCAGTAAGCCCGCGCGGGTTCCGAGCCAGATCAACAGCATCGTGGCGGGCACGAACAGAAGCGTCGCGCCCGCAGCGAGCACAAGGGCGCGCACTACGACATTTGCGGGAAGCTGTCGCCTGGACCCTTCACCGCTCCCCGTCACAAATGCAGGGCCGCCGCGGAAACGACGGCGCAGAATGAGGGTGAGCACCACGGTGACAAGCAATGAAAAGTTGAACGTGCCAGGGATAATGCCGAACACTCCGCCTGGTGGCGCCGCAAATGGCTCGATCCCTGTCGCTCTGCGAAAGGCGAGCCACGCGATGAGGCCGGCGATGACGGCGCTCGCGATGACATTGCTGATCGTTTCGCGACGGGTGATTGCGGCGACGGATGCCCGGGCTGGATTCGTCACGGGAGCAGTTGGCTGATGCGGTGCCACGGCCACACGACGGGCAGACGAGCCCACGCGGCTTGGCCGTGCAGGAAGGCGGATCCCGGGAGTGCGACGCCGAGACTCAAGGGGATGCTGCGACGCATGTTGATTCGGACTCCCCGTGAATGGTCTACACGCTACACCCGTACCGCCGAGCTGACCCAACCAATGCACGACTGGACCCGATAACTGTAAGTCATGCGGCTGACGAACGCTATTCCAGCATTTCATGCGGTACAGCGGGTACTATTGGCCTATGTTGCGCGCGTTGTTAGTCTGTTCGGGAGCGTTCGCCTCCGCCATGGTGGAGGCGCTGCCCCCATCACTCGATCGGTCGTTTCCGCCTCAAGCCGCGACGCCGGACCGTCGCGAGCGAATGGCGGAGCTTGGATTCGCGTTTTCGGCACTCTTCGATGATCTGGAGGAGCGCGATATTCTGGAAGCTCGACGCAGCGTCACGCGCTTCAGTGATCGCTGCCGGGAGGTCGCGGGCCTGGTGCCGGAGTGGCGGGTTCTGATGCCGGCTGCCGCGCTCGAGCCGCTCGCGGCGGCACTGAGGACTGGGCCAATCGGCTCTGGAGATGTGGCGCGCAGCCGCACAGCGCTGCTGCGGTTGCGCGTCACCTGTGCCGCCGGCCACGGACCTGACATGACCCGCGAGCAGCAAGTGTTTCACTGGGGAGATTTCCGCAAAATCAGCGCCCTCGACCCCATCGCAGCCAAGCCTGTGCCCTTCAGCGCACTGAAGTGGTCAAGGCAGGACTGTCTTGTCGGCCTGATGACCGACGCACGACAGCAGCAACGGAGCCGCGTCCAACAGCGCTTCCGCGAGTTCGCGGCCCGTTTGGACGCCCTGCGCACGGCCTCTGCGGCTTGCCATGGCGCGAAGATTCCGAAAGACGCCGGCGCCGCGATTGTCCAGAAGATCGCACAAATGAGAGCGCTGCCAGACGCAGACGTGATCTCTGCCGAGCAAGTCAAGTCGCTGGCCCGTGAGGTGGATAAACAATGCTGCCACAAAGGCCATCTGGTGCATTTGCCCGCGGCCAAAGCACGCACCGAGTATCGCTGACCATGGCAATGTTATCGGCACCGATAGTAGTTCGTGAGGTCGGTTTGCGTGATGGCCTGCAGAGTATTGCCCCGGTGCTACCCACGGATCGAAAACTGGAGTGGTTGCGTCTGGCGTGCGCCGCCGGGCAACGTGAGATCGAAGTGGGCTCCTTCGTGCCGGCGCGCTTGTTGCCGCAATTGGCCGACACCGACCAGGTGCTGACGTATGCAAAGTCGATCCCCGATTTATTCGTATCAGTACTGGTGCCCAATCTGCGCGGCGCGGAGCGCGCGCTGGCAGGGCGTGCGGATTTGCTGATCATTCCGGTGTCCGCCAGTGAGGCCCATAGCCTGGCCAACCTGCGCAAGACCCCAGATGATGTCATCGCGGAACTCGCGCATATTCGCGCCGCGCGCGATGCCTCTGGCAGCCGCACTTTAATAGAGGCCGGAATTGGCACGGCGTTTGGTTGCACCATCCAGGGTGAGGTGAAATCTTCGGACGTCCTGCGTTTGCTGGCAAATGCGTTGGATGCGGGGGCCGACAGGGTCAGTCTGGCGGATACCGTGGGCTACGCAGACCCCGCCGCCGTGCACCAACTGTTTGAACAGGCGCTCCACATTGCGGGCAACCGCTTCTCCTCCGGCCACTTTCACAACACGCGCGGGTTGGCGCTCGCCAATATTCTCGCCGCGCTGCAATTGGGTGTGCTGCGATTCGATGCCTCGTTAGCCGGCATCGGCGGTTGTCCGCAGGCGCCGGGCGCGAGCGGCAATGCCGCGACCGAGGATGTGGTTTTCATGCTGGAGTCGATGGGTCGCCACACCGGCATCGATGTGCGGAAATTGCTGACCCTGCGGGAGAAAATGCTGAGCTGGATTCCAGGGGTTGCGACCTATGGCGCGCTCGCCCGGGCCGGACTCCCCAAGACTTATCGAGCCTGATCTTATGAATCACATGACAACACCGCTGCCGCTGGCAGGAATTCGCGTCGTCGAGTTCACGCACATGGTGATGGGGCCGACTTGTGGCATGATCCTCGCAGATTTAGGCGCGGAAGTCATCAAAGTCGAGCCTCCGGGTGGCGACAAAACCCGGGGTCTGCCGGGACTGGGACAGGGGTTTTTCCGCAGTTTCAATCGCAACAAGAAAAGCGTCGTCGTCGCGATCGAGACGCCCGAAGGCGCGGCGCAGGCGAAGGCGTTGATCGCGTCCAGCGATGTCATGATTGAAAATTTTCGCCCGGGACACATGATCAAGGTCGGGCTGGACTACGAAACGCTGTCGCGCGAGCAGCCGCGCTTGATCTATGTGTCACATAAGGGCTTTCTGCCCGGCCCCTATGAGCATCGGCCGGCGCTCGACGAAGTCGTGCAGATGATGGGGGGTCTGGCGTACATGACCGGGCCGCCAGGGCGACCGCTGCGGGCTGGCAGCAGCGTCAATGACATCATGGGCGGCATGTTCGGTGCAATCGGTGTTCTGGCGGCCCTGCGCGAGCGCGACCGAACGGGTCGCGGCCAGGAAATTCAGAGCGCCCTGTTCGAAAATTGCGCCTTTCTGATGGCGCAGCACATTCAGCAATATCAAATGTCGGGCGAGCCGTTGCCGCCGATGCCGTCTCGTGTGTCGGCCTGGAGTGTGTACGACGTGTTTACGTTAGCCGAGGATCAGCAGCTTTTCATCGCGGCGACCAGCGATAAACAGTTCCAGACACTCTGCGATGTCATTGGACGAGCAGACCTTGCGAATGATCCGTCACTGGCCACGAATGCCCAAAGGGTGGCCGCGCGACCACGGCTGCTCGAGACGCTCGCCACGACTCTGCGCTCGCAGCGCAAGTCCGACTTGATGGCGCGACTTGATGCGGCTGGTTTGGCGTATGCACCTATTCTTCGACCGGAGGAACTGCTCGACGATGCGCATCTGAGATCGAGTGGTGCGCTGGTGCCGATGGCCACGGATGACGGAGGGACGACCCAGGTCGTGCTGTTGCCATTGATGTTGGGTGGCCGACGGCTTGGGGTGCGCTCGGCCCTGCCCAAGGTGGGCGAGCATGGTGCGGAAATTCTCGCGAGCCTGCCGTCATGACGCCCTTGTCACTGTCGCTCACCCCCGGCAAACGGGTGTTGTTTCTGACCAAGGACGCGGACCTGATCCGTCGCCAGCTGGCTGGCGAGCTTGACCTGGCCATGGACGACCTGGAAGTCGGCGATCTGCTGGACGACGTCAATACCGACATGATGACGCCGGCCTGGACCTGTTTCGATCATGAGCCAGCGCAGATTGCCCGGAACGCCTACGCGGGCCTGATTGTCGGCGGACAGCGTGTGTTTGCCGAGAATGCCCTGCGGGACGGCGACTTTGAAGTGATCGTCTCCGGCTTGCGCAAAGGAACCGGCTCATCACGCGAAACCGCAGTGCAGGCTGAGAAATGGAGCGGCATCCGCATTGCCATCGCCGCCTCGTTTGCGCCTATTCACGCACGCAATAATCTGTGCCAAGGCGTGCTAATGGCCGATCACGCAGTGCTGCGGCGCTTGCAGGCGGGTGAATCGGTGCCGCTGGAGTGCTTCATGGCGGGGCGCGACGCCGTCGAGCGCGACATGATTGCGGCTGGCGGACTGTTCGCCTATTCCCGACAGCTCACAACAGGGACAGTCCGGCCGCCCAGCTTGCCGGTTCGTGACGCACGGCCACTGACCTTGGCGGAGAAAATTCTTGAACGGCACATGGTCATGCCCGTTCCCAGCGGGCAGTTGCGCCCCGGCGATGCCGTCGTGGTTCGCGTCGACAGCGGCTACTCGCACGACTACACGTCGGCGCAGGTGCATTACTTCCTGCAGGAGCAATTCGGCGAGCACTACCGAATAGCGAATGCGGAGCGATTTGCCGCGTTCGAAGATCATTTGGTTTACGCGGACGATGTGCCGCAGATGCGACCGTTCGCTGACAAGATCGAACGGCTGCGCCGCTTGCAGCGCGAATTCCAGAAACATACCGGCGTGCGCAATTACGCCGCGAACAACGGGGTGTCGCCCGGCATTTGCCATCAAGTGGCGCGCGAAACACTGCTCGAGCCGGGCGACTTCGTGCAGGCCACGGACTCGCATACCTGCATGGGCGGCGCTGGCAACGCGCTCGCCTGGGGCGTCGGCGTGACCGAATACTCGGCGCTGCTGCACAGTGGCATCACCTCGATTACCGTGCCGGAGTCAATCCGCTTTGAGTTGCACGGGCAATTGCCGCTTAACGTCACGGCCAAGGACGTGATGCTGCACATTTTGAGCAGCTTCGCCCGGCGGCAGCAGACCTTGAATCGGGTGATGGAGTTTGGCGGCCCGGGGCTGGCGCAGTTGCCGGTCGATGAGCGCGCGACGCTGGCCAACATGGCGACCGAATGCGCGGCGCGCACCGGAATTTTCGAGGCCGACGCAGCGTTGTTTGCCTGGCTGGCCGCCCGGCGGCCACAGGTGGATCCAGGCCGGTGGCGGCAGCGGGCCGTGGCACCCGATCCAGGTGCACACTACGATGGCGGCGTTCATTCGATCGATCTCGGCGCCATTGAACCCATGGTCGCCACACCAGGCGACCCGGATCGCGGAATTCCCTCGGACCCAGGCAACGGGGCGCGCGTCGCCGATATCGGCGTGGTCCCGATCGACATTGCGTACGGAGGGTCGTGTACTGCCGGCAAAGAGGCCGACCTCGATCTGTATGCCCGCGTGGTCGCACAAGCGCTCGCGGCAGGGCGTCGGGTTGCGCCGGGAGTTCGGTTTTTTATTCAATACGGTTCGAGTGCGGTGCAGGACTATGCGCAGCGTCGCGGCTACGTCAGCTTGTTTGAACGCGCCGGCGTGCATGTTATTCAGCCTGGCTGCGGCGCATGCATCGGCTGTGGCCCGGGAACGTCCGAACAGAAGGATGCGGTCACGGTGTCCGCCATCAATCGCAACTTCAAGGGGCGCTCGGGACCCGGCTCGCTGTGGCTTGCCTCGCCGTTGACCGTCGCTGCCAGCGCCTTCGAAGGCCGCATCACGGCATGGACCGAGGACCTGTGGACCGCGCGCCGTGGCTGAGCCACTCGTTGTCCTGCTGCATTCAGCGCGATTCATTCCGCCGGATGTGCTGTCGTTCCTGACAGCGCGTGTGCCGTCTGGATTCCGCTGGCAACCGGTGGAGCAGAGTGCACCGGAGGCCGCGCGCGCGCAGGCGTTTGCCGCCGCCGACTATATCCTGGCTTATCCGGGCGATCCGACCCGCAGCAAGTTGGCGAGCGCGCCGCGCCTGAAACTGTTTCAGTTGCTCAGCGCCGGTCACGATTGGCTCGATTTGCCCGTGTTTCGCGAATTCGGCATTCCGGTGGCGAGCAACGATGGTGCCAATTCCACCAGCACCGCTGAGCACGCCCTGCTTCTGATGCTCGCCCTGCTCAAGCAGCTGCCGTTGCACCATACCGCGACGATGAGCGGCGAGTGGCTGGCGATGCAGCAGACACTGCAAATGCGCGAATTGCGCGGCAAAGTGGTCGGCCTGGTGGGATTCGGACGTATCGCCCAGCTGCTTGCCCAGCGGTTGCGCGCTTTTGAGGCGACTGTGCTCTACACAAAGGCGAAACGAGCTGCTGCGGACGAAGAGCACGCGCACCAGGTGCAATATCGGTCACTCGATGAGTTGCTGGCCGACAGTGACATTGTGAGCCTGCATGCGCCGCTGACTGCCGCAACCCGCGGGCTCATCGATGCGCGCGCGTTGCGGTGCATGCGCAAAGGGTGCTGGCTGGTCAACACGGCCCGAGGCGCGCTGGTCGACGAGGCAGCGCTGGTCGATGCGCTGCGAACGGGTCACTTAAGCGGCGCGGGCCTGGACGTTTTCGCACACGAACCTCTGGCGATGGACTCGCCGCTGCTGCAACTGCCCAATGTGGTGCTGACGCCGCACATCGCGGGCGTAACGCGCGATGCCTGGGTGCATCGGCTGGCGCAGGCCTGGAGCAACGTGCAGCGAATGCAGTCCGGCATGCCGCCGTTGTCTCGCATTGCCTGACGGACGCGCCGCACAAACAACGGCATACCGTGTCCCCCGCTGGGTCACTGTTGACGCAGCTCCGTGCAGGCCGGAGCTCCTCCGAATGCCGCTTCTCTCTTGCTTCCGCTGATCGATTCGCGGTGCCGTGTGCATCGGCATGCTTCTCACCGGCTGCGAACCACGCGCCGACCGAACAGCATCGTCCACTGAAGCGCTTACCGCGCAACCGTGGTCTCTTGCCGCAACGCCATCCGTCGAGGTGGGAAACGCGGACACGGACCGCGGTCACGAACTGCATCGCGTTTCCGGGGCCATACGCATGAAGGACGGCTCGCTTGTTATCGCGAATGCCGGATCATCCGACATTCGTGTCACAGCGAAGGACGGCGCGTTTGAGCGAATCGTCGGACAGCCCGGTGTGTGTCCCGCATTCTTTTGAAACTCGGGTCGTGCCTCGGTGCGCGGCTCACGCCGCCGCGCTGGTCTGTGCCGGAAGTGTGCGTTGGAGCGCACGTTGCAACGAGCCCAGATGTTGACAGCCTTTCACCCGACGGAAGTTCACTCCGCGATGGCGCGGCACATCTGACACGGGTCATGGTCGGGCTGCGGTGCTTGACGACGGCAGCAGTACGATCGGGGCTTACGCCCGGCGATCGCGTGATCTTGTTTCCATCGGATCAGGTGCGCGATGGCGGACGCGACGTCATGCGCCCGGTGTGCGCAGGCTTTGGCGGATGATGCCACGTCACGGCCACATCGTGCCCGACGGCTGGACGCAGCCGGAATGGTTCAGGACCCGTCGAGGAAGCAACACATGACCTCCCGCCCAAGGCAACGCGTCGACGAGGCGCCACGCGCAACCGCGCACGCCACTCCGTCGATTCGCGTCGCCATGTACGACAGCAAACCCTACGACCGCGAGTATTTCGAGCACGCGTCCGGACAGGCGAACGTCGCGCTCGAGTATCACGACTTTCGGCTCGCGGCTGGCACCGCGAGCACTGCCGGGGGCTCGCAGGCGGTGTGCATCTTTGTCAACGATCGTGTGGATCGCGAGTGTCTGACGACGTTGGCTGCCGTTGGTGTGCGATTGGTCGCGCTGCGCTGCGCCGGATTCAACAACGTGGATCGCGCGGCAGCTGCCGAGCTGGGAATTACCGTGGTCTGGGTTCCGTCGTACTCTCCCCATGCGGTCGCCGAGCACGCGGTGGCGCTGCTGCTGGCGCTGAACCGCAAGCTGCACCGCGCATACAACAGGGTACGCGAACAGAATTTCTCGCTCGCCGGACTGGTGGGCTTCGATCTGCATGGCAAAGCCATCGGCATTCCTGGTACGGGCCGGATCGGGCGTGAGGCAGCGCAGATCTTCCGCGGGTTCGGCTGCCGGGTTCTGGCGTACGATCCGATTCCGAACCCGACCTGGGCAGCGCAGCACGGTATCGAGTACACCGACCCAGAGTTGCTGCTAGCCGGCAGCGATGTGGTCAGTCTGCACCTGCCGCTGACACCGGAAACGCATCATCTGCTCAACGCGACCACGCTGGCGCGGATGAAACACGGGGCCTATCTGATCAACACCAGCCGGGGCAAGCTGGTGGAAACATCCGCCGTCATTCGCGCACTCAAGTCCGGCCGCCTCGGCGGCGTGGCCTTGGACGTCTACGAAGAGGAGGAGGGCATCTTCTTCGAAGATCTGTCCGACCGGGTGCTGCAGGATGACGAACTGGCGCGACTCATGGCCTTCCCCAATGTGCTGATCACGGCGCATCAGGGGTTCCTGACGCACGAAGCGCTATCGGAGATCTCGCGCGTCACGCTGGAAAGCGTGTGTCGCTTCCGCGATGGACTGCCGCCCGTCGTGGACCGCGTCGTGATGTGAAGGGATTCTGCAGGTGCTCGCCAGCTTCACCACCAGGAGCATGGAGGATGACCATGGCGGTCGGCCTCTTTCGTCGCGAGATCGGTGAGCGCGTGGTCATCGTACCCGATGCCTCCACGATCGTGTTCCCGGGCGGATTTCCGCGCTGCACCGGGAAGGAAGGCATCCTTGCCGCGAAGTATGCGATCCATCATGTGCGGCGCGACGTGGCTCGAGCGCGCTCAGCGTCCCGGTGCCTGAACCGGGCTGAGGCCAAGGCGCGTGCGAACGGCATTCAGCGTCGGCAGATCGCGTTCGAGGATCCGTGCCCACGCGGTCTGCGCTGCTGAGAGCCGCTTCGATGTTGCTGCGAACGCCGCCAGCATGCCGGCGTTCGGTGCGTGATCGGCGTGGTCCTGCGCGCTGAGCTGACTCGCGAACGCCCCATTCGCGTCGCGGAATTTCCCCGCCGATTTTCCATCCGCATCGGGGCCAACTGCCGAGTCGATTGCGGCACGGAGTGCGCTGATCGCGGTGGCAACCTCAGTCGGTGCTCCGGCTGACGCCTGCGCCAGCGAGGCTCGCAATGCGTTGACCTGCGTCTGGCCGACATGTGCATTCCGCATGCCGTCCACGAGCTGCATCTGCAGCGCATGCTGTGCCGAAAGGGCTGCGGCGGTTGCTTTCGAGCGTGGATCGTTGCGCACGGTGACTCGTGTGGAACGAGTGGTGCCATTGGCGGTGATCCGGAGCGTGTACGTTCCGGGCATTGCGAGCGGGCCTTCTGGCGATGGCGGCGTATTTCCGTGGTTGGCGCTGATCTCGAATGTGTGCGAG
This sequence comes from Gemmatimonadaceae bacterium, assembly GCA_031373905.1. Taxonomy (GTDB): domain Bacteria; phylum Gemmatimonadota; class Gemmatimonadetes; order Gemmatimonadales; family Gemmatimonadaceae; genus JACMLX01. The sequence continues at coordinate 51,567 of JANMNM010000024.1, forward strand.
AGTGCCAGCGGCGCGTCGTGCCGGACGTTCCAGTTCACGCGATGATGACCCGCACTCGTGGGCAGTGGTGAGGGCACTTCGATCCAGAAGTTCGGGAACGGTGGTCGTGACGCTTCGGGCACTGGAACGTGCGCATCGCTCGAATAGTGCCGCACGACGACCCCTCGCGAGTCGAGCACCTCCAGCGTGACGCGACCGGTGGCCGCTGCACCAAGCCAGTAGTCGATGATCACGCCATCGGGGGCGTTCTCGGCGTGTGGCATGTCGGGCGGGAGCGGCGTGTCGTCGTTCGTGTTGCGGCGCACGCGAGTCGACAGGCCGGGCGTGAAGATGTGCAGCGGTGCCGCGGCGATGGCGGGTGTCATCTGCCGCAGGGCGGAGATGTCATCCATGGCATAGATGCCGCGCCCATGTGTGGCGATGAGAAGATCGTTGTCCTTCACCAGCAGGTCGCGGACCGGTGTGTTCGGCAGATCGAGCGCGAGCGACTGCCATGAATCGCCGTCGTTGAATGACACGTGGATGCTGCTTTCGGTGCCGGCAAACAGCAGTCCCGGTGTGATCGGATCCGGTCTCACCACCCGCGCAAAGCTGCCACTGGCTTCATCGGTCGGCAGGCCCGCGACGATCTTCGTCCAGGTGCGACCGTAGTCGCGAGTGCGATAGATGTACGGTGTGTGGTCGCCAACGCGGAGGTACTCCACCGCGGCGTATGCCGTACCGGGTGTGTGCGGTGACGGCTCGATGGAGGAGACCATCGCGCGCGTCCGCGATGCGAGTCCCGGGATGCTGACATCGCGCCAGGTCACGCCTTGGTCGCGTGTGACGTGAATCAGGCCGTTGTCCGTCCCGACCCAGATTTCACCCGCTGTTCGCGACGAGGCCGACATCGATTCGATCGTGCCGAGACCACCGGGTGTCTTCGCGGCGGTGGCAGAATCCATCCCGGCGGCGATGCCGAGCTCCGGGCTCAGGCGCGTCCAGTGTGCGCCCTGATCGACCGTGGACACGACGTAGTTCAGTCCTGCCAGCAGCTGCCGCTGATTCCACGGTGCCCAGACCAGCGGCAATGAGCTCGACCATCGCGCCCTGGCGGCAGGATCGATCGCCGGGCTCACATCGATGGACTGCTCCGTCGGATAGCTGATCTTCACGACACCGGTGCCACTCGAATACACCGTGCTTGGATCGAGCGGATCGGCGACGATGCTGCCCCACTCCCAGCCATTCACGGAGTTCCAGTCGAACATCGTGATCGCGCCATAGTTGCCGCGACTCCGTGTGCGGATCGCGCCGGCATCCTGCTGCGTGGCGTACACCCAATACGGAAACGAGTTGTCCGCGGAGAGATGGTAGAGCTGCTCGGTGGACTGGTTGTACCACGAGCTCCATGTGTCGCCGCCATCCAGCGTGATGGTTGCTCCCTGATCAAGTCCCATCAGTATCCGGCGACCGTCTGTCGGGTCGATCCACAGTTGCTGCGGGTCATCGCCGCCGGGCGCACCCTTGATCCCGGTGAATGTGCGGCCGCCATCGGTCGACTTGTAGGCGGCGGTGTTGATGGTGTAGACGACATCCGGATCCTTCGGGTCAGTGTACACGCCGCAGCTGTACCCGCCCTGGCCGTTGCGGATGCGCTCATCGTCAGCGGCCATCTGCCGCCACGTCGCGCCGCCGTCATCTGATCGGAAGAGCGCGCTGTTGGTGATCAGGTAGACTCGCTGCGCATTCGTGCCGATGGCGATCGACGCGCACATGCGGCCTTCGAGCTTCGGCAGCCCGGTCCCGTCGAGTCGTGTCCACGTCGCTCCACCATCGCGCGACTTCCAGATCGTGCTGCGCGTGGCGCTGGTATCACCAGGCATCCGCGCGGTGCCGAACTGCCAGGAGCGGTACTTGCCGACGGCGTAACCCGGTGGTGTGTAGTGCCGCACGGTGGTGGCGAAGATCACGTCGGGTACGTCGAAGGCGCGGGCGAGCTTCGCAATACCGGTCTGGTCGTCGATGTAGAGCGTCTTGCTCCACGTGCGACCGCCATCCGTGCTGCGGAACACGCCGCGTTGATCGTTGGCATGGATGTGATCGCCCAGTGCGCCGGCAAGCACCACGTCCGGTGCGCGCGGATCGACCAGCAGCGTCTGGATGTGCCGCGTGCCCTGGAGTCCGATCGACTGCCACGTCCGCCCGGCGTCCGTGCTCTTGTACATGCCGTTGCCCTGATCGAGCGTACCGCCGGTGATCATGTCCCCGGTGCCGACGTAGACGATGCTCGGGTCCGATGGCGCCACCTCGACCGCGCCGATCGACGACGTTTCACGCACCGAGTCGAACACGGGTGCCCAGACCTGTCCGCCGCTGGTGGTCTTCCAGAGGCCGCCACCGGGGAAGCCGGCGTAGTACAGGCCCGGGTGTCCGATCGCGCCGGAGACGGCACTCACCCGCCCGGCGCGGAATGGTCCGAGGTTGCGCCAGGAGAGATTGGCATAGAGTCGGGGGTCGATCGTTGGCGATTGCGCGACGATGTCCAACGTCGGCACAGCGAGCGCAGCGAGAGGCGCTCCAGCCATGGCGAGGCGGCAGGCCACAACTGTGCTGCGCATCGCGCGCGCGATCACGGAACAACGCGACATACGGGACATCCTGGTCTTCAGGTGGAGTGACACGTCCGGAGACAGTGTGTGGCCGCGCGCAGATCGGCACAACCCGACGCGGAGCTACACCCACGTCTCCCGCATCAATCGCACGAAGTTTCCGCCGATGATCTTCTCGATGCGCGACGTGCCATGCCCGCGGGCGGCGAGCTTCTCGGCGATCCGCTCGAGGCGGCGCGGTGTGTTGAGGTCGGAGACGAACATCGGTACGGCAGGATCCTCGCCGGGCGCCGCGATGCCATCACGGATTCGGCCTTCGACGAACGAGCGATGGATCTCCAGATACGCCGCATCCACGACATGCGGCGTGATGGACAGATCGCTGCCGATGCCGACGTGATCTTCGCCACACACGTTCACCGCATGCTCGATGTGACGGATCACGTCTTCGGAACTGGGTTGCCCCTGCATCGTCAGGAACGGCATCAGGTAGATCCCGACGACGCCTCCCTTGTCGGACATCTTTTTCAGGTCCGCATCCAGCTTGCTTCGCGGCCGGTCAGCCACCGCGCGACAGGCGGAGTGACTGATCGCGACAGGTTTCGATGACTGCTCGATCGCCTCGGCGGTGGTTCGCTGTCCGCAGTGGCCAAGGTCCACCAGCACGCCCTGCGCGTTGAGTGTCTCGACGAGCTGGCGGCCAAGCGTGGTGAGGCCTGCGTTCTCCTTCGTCAGGCAACCGTCGCCGAACATGTTTCGCCCATTGTACGTGAGCTGGACGATCCGCAGCCCGAACGCGTGGTACAGCGCCACGCGCGAGAGATCGGTGTCGATGGCGATGCCGTCCTGAAATCCGTAGATCAGGCCGAGCTTCTTCTGCCGTTTGGCGGTCGTCAGGTCTGCCACCGTGCGAATCTTCATCAGCACGTCCGGATGGCGCACCAGATCGCGCTCCCACTTCGCCATGGTGGCGAACACGCTCTCCGGGTTTCGACCGCCGATGGTGAGGTTCACGGCCGTGATGCCGGACTCGGTCGCGTTGCGGACCATCTCCGGTGTCAGCGCATCCACCTGGACCGGCGTGTTGAAGGGCCCTGGGCTGGCGAGGAAGTCGATCACCATGGCGCGATCGTATCGTGGCCATGCCGCGGTGGAAGACTCGTTCTGGTGCCGTCGTGCAGCGAGCAGCGGCGCCATCGACGGAAAGACGCTCAGCGCGGTTGCTGCCTTGGCAAACTCGCGGCGAGAAAGTGAGTCAGCGAATGATATGTTTGTGCCTCATGACTGGAAAGAAGCAGTTCCAACGGTCAGCCAGTGCGATCCGGTGATTCGGATGGTCCACGGCTCAGCGCACCGGACCGCGTGCCGCGCGACCAGGAGAGACGCCCGGCTGGAGTGCACCGTCGGAGACGACCGGCACACCGTTGACGAGCACGAAGCGAAAGCCAATGGACGTCAGCGCCGGTTGCTGATACGTGGACTTGTCGGCGACTGTCGTCGGATCGAAGATTGCGATATCAGCGTCGGCGCCGATCCGGATGCGGCCCTTGTTGCGGAACATCGGCGCCAGTGATTCGAGTCGTTGGGCGGGGAGCAGCGTCATCTTGCGGATCGCCTCGAGCATCGTCAACTGCCGGGTCTCGCGCACGTAATGCGCCAGCACGCGCGCGTAGGTGCCTGCGGCGCGCGGATGCCCGACGCCCTCGATCAGCCGCCCATCACTTGCGATCGCCGTCAGTGGACTGGTGATGGCCAGCGCTTCCATCTGCGGCGTGTTGACGAATAGGATGACCACCTCGCCCGGCTTCCGATTGGCGATGAACGTCGCTCTCGTGAGGCGTTCTCCGGTGCGCGCCAGCATCAAGGTGGAAAACAGGCTGTCGGGGCCATTTGCGTATCGATCGAGCAGCGGTGATGCGAGCTCCGTCATGCCGGCGATGTACGGATATGCTTCCGCCGTGACATCCAGTCCGCGCGCGCGTGCGTCGGCAATCAGTGCCAGTGTCTTCGGCGTCGACGTGACACTCGTGCTGTTGAGATGCACGATATGGACGGGCGCACCGGAGATGGCGCTGGCGCCGATCACTTCCATGTAGCTCTCCACCGAGCTGCCGGGTTCCGTCTCGCCATACTGGCGTGTGTGAACGAACACCGGCGCCCGGAACTTCGCCGCACTGCGGAACGCCTCCAGCACTTCGTACCTGGTGGCGGCCGGCGTGTAGGCCAGACCCATGCCCACGCCAAGTCCACCTGCCGCGAGGCCGGCCTCGATGTGACGCCTGATGTCGGCGATCTGCGCGTCACTCGCCACGTTGTAGCCCGCCGAGTCGAGCGGCAGCAGGGTGCCGAGTGCCACGCCGCGATCGTGCATGACTGCCATGCGTGCCTTGATGTGACTGGCGGCGACACCGTAGTTGATCAGCGCCTTGCCGTCGCGGGCGGCATAGAATCCGGGCACGTCATCGGTTCCGGCTTCCAGCTCGAGTGCCGTGGTCACACCGTCCAGCGCGAACAGGCGATAGTTCTCGTCGTTCTGTCCATGCGCATGCAGGTCGATGAAACCTGGTGCAACCACCAGTCCGGTCGCGTCGATTGTTCTCCGGCCGCGAAGCCGGGTGGCGCTGATCGCGGCGATCCTGTTTCCGCGAATCCCCACGTCGCGCACGGCGTCAAGGCGCGTTTCCGGATCGATGACCCGGCCGCCGCGAATGACGAGATCGTACGTGGTCTGCGCGGCGACTGGTGGAGCAGCGCAGATGCACACGGCGAAACAGACAACGGGCCACTGACGCATTGCGACTCCTTGCTTTTTGCACGGACGTGAAAGCCAGGCGGATCCTGCGGTCGAACTTCAGGGTGTGCGCGCGAGTGGGCAAGGGTTGGCGGCAGCGGTTTGCGCTTTGGACGATCCAGCAAAAACTCCTGCTGGGGATCGTCGGGGACCAGTCGCGCGGGTGGCGGGGTCGGCGAGGTGCGAAACTTCGGGTCTCACGCGGGGGCGCGGAGGGCGCGGGGAACAGCAAGGGCAACGGCAACTGGAACAGCAACGGCAAAGGCAACTGGAACGGCAACGGCAACAGCAACAGCAACAGCAACGGCAACAGCAACAGCAACAGCAACAGCAACAGCAACGGCAACAGCAACAGCAACGGCAACAGCAACAGCAACGGCAACGGCAACAGCAACGGCAACGGCAACAGCAACGGACTTGTGCTGCAGGGCACGCGCGGGTCACGCGGGGACGCGGGGACGCGGGGAGCGCGGGGGAACTGCGTGCGCGGTCGCACTGGTCGGTGTCGCTCGGCTGCTGTTTTGTCTCACGCGGGGACGCGGGGAGCGCGGAGAACTGCAAGAGCAGAGGGATTGGAAACGCTCTCGCGGTTGCAGTTCCTCAAACGCACTTTGTCCGCATGGCGCGGGAGCGTCGCACGATCACCATACTCCCCGCGTTCTCCGCGTCCCCGCGTGCGACCTCTCTCTTCCACTCCGGCTGACCATGGAGCTCTCGCGCCTGTCTGCCACGGAATTGTGCCGTCCTCAGCGCCCGCGATAGCAGCGAATCTCAATTCGTTGTGGCGGCTCGACGGCGTCGGTGATCGTGACGCGCACTGCGCTGAGAATGGCTGGTGGAATCTCCGTCAGGCGACGATAGCCGATCGTCGTTCCCGTTCCCAGCTCGCGCCACACGCCGCCCTCGAGCCCCTCGATGCGATAGTTGGCCACGTACTGCCCCTGCGCAATCGGCTCGCGCAGGTCGATGATGCCGATGCGCTGTGGCGCGGCGAAGGTGACAGTGGCCGTTGCCGATCGCGCGATCGATGATGCCCATCGATGCATCACGCCCGCCGCCAGATCGGTGGCGAAGAGCGCCTTGAGTGTCTCGCGCATGCCGCGCAGGCTCGCCAGATCACTCGAATGAAGCAGCCCGTCGCGCCCCGGGGGTACGTTCAGCAGCAGCTTTGAATTGCGGCCGACGGAGGTGAAGTACAACTGCACCAGGTCGTCGGGTGTGCGCACTTTCGAATCCTCTGCGGGATGGTAGAACCAGCCCGGCCGGATCGACACGTCCGTCTCACCCGGACGCCAGACGGTGCCATCGCGATCACCATCCTGCAGTGAGCGCATCACCTCGTCGCCGCTCACCCCTGGGACCGTCACGATGCGTGGATCGACCGTCGACCAGTTGGTGGTTCCTGCCGCGCCGCGCTCGTTGCCGATCCACCGCACGTCTGGGCCGGCATCGGAGAACATCACCGCGTTCGGCTGCAGCCGCCGCACCGTCGCCCACGTCCGCGGCCAGTCGTACTCCTGCTTGCGGCCATTCGGACCCTCTGCATTCGCACCATCGAACCACACTTCGCTGATCGTGCCGTACTGCGTGAGCAGTTCCGTCAGCTGCGCGATGTAGAAATCGTTGTACCGCGGCGAGTCGCCGTAGCGCGGCTCGTGCCGATCCCATGGCGAGAGATAGAGCCCGGCTTTCAGTCCTTCACTGCGGCAGGCGTCCACGAATTCGCGCACCACGTCGCCCCGTCCGCCGCGCCATGGGCTGGATGCGACGCTGTGCGTGGTGGTGCGCGTTGGCCAGAGACAGAAGCCATCGTGGTGCTTCGCCGTGAGGATCATCGCGCGGAAGCCCGCGGCTTTCGCCGTGCGCGCCCACTGCCCGGCATCGAGTGCGCCGGGGTTGAAGATCTGCGGGCTCTCGGTGCCGTCGCCCCACTCGCGATCGGTGAACGTGTTCACGCCGAAGTGGATGAACATCGCGAGTTCATCGCGCTGCCATTCGAGTTGTGCCCGGCTGGGTCGGGGCCGCGGTGCGGTGAAGGCGTTGAGGATGCCGTGTGATGCCAGCGGCATCGCACCGAGTGTGAAGACGAATTCGCGTCGGTCCATCCATCAAAATAGCGAGCGGCACGCGTCAGGTTGACTCGTGCCGCTCACGACCTCATCGCGGGCCGCCGGTCAGGCGACCCACGTCAGGATGGCATCAGAAGCTTGGAGGCAGCGTGCCGCGGATGTCGCGCTGGCCGTTGAACACACCGAACCCGACGCTGATGCCAAAAGCGATCGCCGTGCCGGAGCCGATCAGTGGGATGAGCGCCGCCAGCGGCGTCGCGACAAGGCTCGCGCCAACGCCCGCGAGGATCGGAGCCCAGCCGGACTGCGCGGCGTCAACGAAGCGGAGCCGATCGCGGACGAACTTTCGGGCAGCGGTATAGCCGAACCAGGTGATGACCAGGCTGGCGGCAATGGCAAGGATTCCGAACATGTGACGCTCCTCGTGAGACGGACGATGACTGCTACAGGACTCCCTACGGCAAACGGCCCAGCGGAGTTTCTTCGCGGCGTTTCATCCGTCCAGAGCGGCACTTCCTGGCAGCCCCGGCCACACCTCACGCAACACCGCGCGCGCGTCGTTCCACATCAACGTACGCCAAACTCCACCCACTGTGCGCGCCTCGCCCTGATGTCGCGTCAAGGCGCGCGTTCGAGGTCCCGCAGCCAGACGTTCCGGAAGCGCACCGGGTGTCCGTGATCCTGGAGCGAAATCGGCAGGCGGTCTGGATGCATGGTGTACGGTGGTCGCTTCTGGTTGGCCGTCGGACCGACGAGTTCCATGTTGTCCTGCACCAGCACGCCGTTGTGGAACACCGTCAGTCGCGCCGGTGATTGCAGCGCGCCGCCGGCTCCGAACCGCGGACGGCGGTAGACGATGTCATAGTTCTGCCATTCGCCCGGCGCGCGCGACGCATTGACCATGGGCGGGAATTGTCCGTACAGCGCACCCGCCTGACCATCGGCGTAGGTGGCGTTGTTGTACGAGTCGAGCACCTGCACCTCGTAGCGCCCATCGCCAAAGAACACACCGCTGTTGCCGCGATCCTGACCGGTGCCGACGGCAGGCGATGGTGTTGCCCACTCGATGTGGAGCTGCACATCGCCGAACCCGTCGCGCGTGCGCAGCGTGCCGGTGCGCGGCACGGCAATGAAGGCGCCGTCGGCCACACGCCAGCGCGCCGCGGCGCCGAGTGTGTCGGACATCCAGCGGTCGAGCGAGCGGCCGTCGAACAACACGATCGCGTCGCTGGGTGGGGCGATGGTGAACGTGGCGCCGGGTTGCACGACGCGCGGCTTGGGTCGCTCGAGCGAGTGCTGCGGCCAGTCGCTGAGCTTTGATTGCGCGGTGAGCGCTGTGCCGCAGAGTGCGAGGGCGCCGAAGAGGGAGGCGGGCTTCATGGGCGGGGCTCGGGGTAGTGGGGGCGACAGTCGTGGCACAGCGTGAGGGCGTTCACAGGGTGTGCTGCCACCCCGCGCCTGCTGCTGAAACCTCGCTGCACGCTGCAGTGTTTCGCCAGTCTTGAATGACTCGCTCCGGAATCGCTGGAGTGGGCAGGCTTGCGACGTCAGCCGTGAAACCTCGCGCCGTCGAGCAACTTCATGAAATTCCGCTTCGCCTTGTGCCGTGCGCGCAACGACGCGAGGTAGCCATTGAACCCGCCGGCGATGGTCGCCAGTTTCATCACCCGAGCGATCACGCGCAACTGCATCACCGCGTCGTGATATGCGCCGTTGTTGGTACGGGACAGGGTGTGCTCCACCGCCTTCTGGTACACTGTCACTGCGTCGCTCGGGTGCGTCGTTTCTCGGCTCTTCGCGAGCTGGAGCCACAGCGTTTCGCTGCATCCGGCCGCTGACGCCTCGCCCCACGCCGCGTCAACGTCGCCCTCCCAGAGCAGGATCTCCACGAGGAGTGACGCATCCGTCGGTCGCCACACTCCGGCGCGCGCCTTCGCGACGGGCCGCGGCTGCATCGAGCGACGCACTTCCGCGATTGCGCGCTCGCGCCACGCGGTCCACGCGGCGTTGCGCGTGGCGACTGCATGCAGCGCGATGTAGTCGTGCAGCGACGGGCGGTCCTCGAAGTTCTTCCAGAGCAGCGCCATCGCGTCGGCGCCGCGTTTCCGCCGCTGGTATTGCGTCGCAAGGAACGCGCGCAGTCGGGGATCCGTCTTCTCCGGAAACGCCGCCACGCCACGCTCGGCCCACTGCACTGCGTCGTCAGCGCGACGCGCCTGCAGGTAGAGTTCTGCGATCTGGAGGTAGGCATAGGCGTTCGACAGGTCGCGCGCGCGCACGGCGGCGACGGCATCGACATCACCGGTGAGGCGCGCGAGCGAGTCCATCATCATCGTGATCCGCCAGCGGTGTCCCGAGAAAGTCCGTTCCTTGTCTCCTGGCGCCAGCGGCTTCATTTTCTTCCACTCCGCGTCTGCCAGTGCCCGGTAGCGTGCGACTCCGGCGTCTCCCAGCACGTCGGCGTAGCGAGACGCCGCGTTCGAGAAGATCTCCCACTCGCTGCGCATTTCCCAGGCAAACAGCCGATCTGCGAGTGCTACGGGCTCCGGTTTGGCGCGTGTGCACGCCGCGAGATGCAGGGCGTGCAGGCGTGCCAGCACCTCCGAGGTACCTCCGGCGGAATCATCGATGTGACCAATCGCCTGTTCCAGGTGCGTCAGTGCATGCTCTGTGAGTTCGATGACGGCCGCGGGTGCCTCGCGGTTGAGTATCTCGAGTGACGAGATGAGGTCGTGGACCTGCCCGAAGTAGCCGCCCGCCTCGTGATAGCCGACGTAGGCACCGGTACCGATCGCCGCTGTGATCGCCTTGCGAATCGTCTGAAACTTGCTGCCCCGCGTGGCCGATGCTGCCGCGTCGAGCAGCAGACGCTGCCGAAGGCGGTCATCGGCCATGGCCTGTTGCATGACCAACTCGACGAGCGCTGCCGATGGCTGTCTCGCGAGATGCGCCCGGACGTCTTTCATTGTCAGGGGGCGTGCGATCTCTCGCGGTGATCGTGCACCTGAGCGCGCCGCCGACCGACGTTGTGTGGTCGGGTCGGCGTGCGCACGCTCTGCGAGCCACTGCAGCCCCAGCGCAACGGCGTGCTTGCAGCAGGCGGAGTCTTCCGCGGCGGGGCAGGTACAGCCGCAGACGAGCTTGCGTCCGACGATCTCCAGCGTGACGCGATAACGCTCCGTTCCGACGACGGATGCCGTGATGAGCGTTCCATCCTCGGCGATATCGCCCACGTATCCGGCGCGCGCATAGGCTTCTCCGCGCTCGTAAGCGCGATCACCGGCGAGTGTCCGGAGCACCGCAGCGGTGATGGAAGCGGTGGGCGCGGACCGGGGCATCAGGGCAATGTCTCCTGCGTGGGTTTGGATGTCGAGACCACGCTGCCGGGCGAACGCTCCGAATCTCGTAAGGGCGGGTGCTGCCTGCGCAGTCTCTCGAGGGGTTGCGTGGATGCTGCCGGGCTGATGGAGGCCAACATGCTGTCGGCGGCTCCAGGCCTTTGCGGGGGCAGTGCACCGTCGTGTTACGCCGCTCTGTGCTGATCGAGTGCGATGTCTCGGAAGTTCACATCAGCATCGCCAGTGCAGTTTGCGTCTCGCATCGTCAAAAATTCTCGCGGGACCGACCGGGTTCGCTCGGGTTTTCGGCGTGCGAGCCGAGAGGATTCCCCGGTCTTTCGCACGCTGCGCACTTGAGAATCGGCACGCA
>JANMNM010000061.1:0-4951 GCA_031373905.1 Gemmatimonadaceae bacterium
CAGGTCATCGCGCGCGGCGACTCGCTGCGGCTGCCCGGGTCATGGCAGGCACCGCCGGGTGATGCACTCTCGCACTACACTGCCGGGTTTGCCACCACGCTCTGTGGTGCGGTCTTCCTGACCGGACTCCAGCCGGCCGACGCCGCTGCAAATGTCGGTTTCTTCACCGGACCACTCGACGCGCGTTCGGAAGTGCGTGATACCGTGATTGATCGTGCAACGCAAACGGTGCGCCTGACCCTGAAGAATGGTGTGACGCGCGTGGCGCGGCGATACGGCAGTCAGGGGTGCGTTCCGCTGCCGATCGGCGCTGACTCGGTGTTCTTCACACCGTCCATCGTCACCTCCAACCTGCCGCGCGCGGAGACCACGCCGTGGCCGATGGGCGACGTGCTGCCGCAAACGCCGCTGCCTGTGGGCATCGATACGGCGCTGCTTCGGCGGGGGCTCGATGAAGGGTTCGGGTCTGCGGATGCGATGACGCTGGCGTTCGTCGTGACATACAAGGGGCGCATCATCGGCGAGCGCTACGCGCCGGGCATCGGGATCCATACTCCGCTGGAAAGCTGGTCGATGGGCAAGAGCCTCACGGGCACACTCGTTGCTCGCCTCATACAGATGGGGACGTACCGGCTTGACCAGTCGGCGCCATTTCCCGAGTGGCAGACGGCAGGCGATCCGCGCCAGAAGATCCGGATCATGGACATCATGCGCATGTCGAGCGGACTGCGGCTTCGGGCACCGCAGGATCCCGGCTTCAATCCGGCGGCCGGGTACCCGGACCATCTGTATCTGTATACGGGCGCGATCAACGCATATCAGTGGGCGGCGACGCGCACGCAGGAGTGGCTGCCGGGTCAGGTTGGGCGCTATCGCAACGTCGATCCGGTGCTAGCGAGCTATCTGGTGCGCCTCGGTGCCGAGAAGCGAGGCGAGAACTATCACGCGTTTCCGACGCGGGCGCTGTTCGACAGGATCGGCATGCGCGACGTGGTGATCTACACGGATCCGTACGGCAATCTGCTCGGGCAAGGCGCCGAGGTGATCGCCGCACGCGATTGGGCGCGACTGGCGAATCTGTATCTGCAGGACGGCGTGTGGAACGGCCAGCGGCTTCTTCCAGCTGGGTATGTGCGATATGCACGCACGATTGCCCCCGGCTGGCTGGCCGATGGCCGGCCGGTGTATGGTGGCGGCTTCTTCTGGGTCAACGGGGACGGCGAGCAACCGATGCCTCGTGACGCGTACGCGATGCTTGGCGCGGGCGGTCAGAGCGCGTGGATCATTCCGTCACACGATCTGGTGATCGTCCGGATCGGGAAGTACCGCGGCGAGGACGCGGGAGAAGCGGCGCGGCAGAAGGGGACGGTGCTCCTGCTGCAAGCGGTGCAGGGCGCGCGTCGATAGGCTGACGTCGGCGAACTGCGCGACCGCAGTCGGCGCGCGACGGGTCTTCAGCGCGCCTTGAAGCCCGCGATCGCGTTGCGAGTGAACTCCGAGAGCACGAGCGTGCCGCTCATGCCGGCGCGTTCGGCAAGCAGTGCGTCCCAGGATTCGGTGCCGGCCCAGAACACTCGCTTCAACTGCGCCATCGCCTCGGGATTGCAGGCTGCGAGCTTGCGCAGTTCAGCGTCCAGCGCAGCATCCATCGCCTCCACTGAGCCGAACACGAACGAGTACAGGCCATGCCGTTCAGCCCAGGCCGAGTCACGCCAGTCAGCGTTCGCGGCCATGGCGCTGAATGCAGCAAGGCCGATCTTCTTCTCGATCACCGGTCCGACGACGAATGGGCCGATCCCGATCGCCAGCTCACTGAGTTTTGCGGTCGCCGCCGCGGCGGCAAACGACAGGTCAGATGCCGCGATGAGCCCAACGGCGCCGCCCGCCGCGCGGCCTTGCACGCGCGTCACGACGAACTGCGGGGCGCGGATCATGGCGAGAATGACGCGCGCGAAGCCGCTGAAGAACTCCTGGCCCTGTTCCGGGGTTTCGATCGCAACGAGTTCGTCGAAGGACGCACCGGCGCAGAACGCCCCCTGTCCACCACTGCTGAGCAGCAGGACGCGCGCGGCGGGATCGGCGGCCACGCGAGTGACCGTCGTAGCGAGCTCTCGGAGCAGCGCTCCCGGCAGGGAATTGCCTTTCGGGTGATGGAACTCGATACGGCCGATCCCATCCGCCACGTGGGCGCTGACGGCGCCGCCGGCGACCTGCACGGTGGCGGGAACGACGGATGACGCGAGGAGGTTAGACATGTTGAAAAGCTACGCGCGGGAGCAGTCGCGACGAACCCCGGTCCCATTGCTGCGCTCAGACGACGGAAGGTAGATTCAATCATGAAACCGACGCCCGACGCCCCGACGGAAGACCCGACGCTGCTCGCAGCATTCGACGCCCGCATTGCCGGCGGCGAGAGCATCGAGCCGAAGGATTGGATGCCGGAGCGGTATCGCAAACAGCTGATCCGGATGATGTCGCAGCATGCGCATTCCGAGATCGTTGGCATGCTGCCCGAAGGCAACTGGATCACGCGCGCGCCGAGCCTGCGCCGGAAGCTCTCGCTGATTGCCAAGGTGCAGGATGAAGCGGGGCACGGGCTGTACATCTATTGCGGCGTCGAGACGCTGGGCATCGACCGCAGCGAGGTGGTAGCGCAGTTGCTGGATGGTCGCGCGAAGTACTCCAGCATCTTCAACTATCCGACGCTCTCATGGGCTGACATGGGCGTCATCGGCTGGTTGGTGGATGGCGCAGCCATCGTCAACCAGACCGTGCTTGCCAAGGCCTCGTACGGGCCCTACGCGCGTGCAATGATTCGTATCTGCAAGGAAGAGAATTTTCACAAGCGCCAGGGTTACGAGATCTGCAGCGTGCTCGCCGGCGGCACGCCAGAGCAGAAGGCGATGGTCCAGGATGCGGTCAACCGGTTCTGGTGGCCGTCGCTGATGATGTTTGGTCCGAGTGATGCCAATTCGCCGAATTCGGCAGAGTTGCTCAGGTGGCGCGTGAAGCGGAAGACCAACGACGAGCTGCGTCAGCGTTTCGTGAATCTGACGGTCCCGCAGGCCGCTGCGATCGGGCTGACGTTGCCTGATCCCGACCTGCGGTTCGATGAGGCAACCGGGAACTGGGTGTCGGGCGAAATCGACTGGTCCGAGTTCTTCGAGGTGCTGGCCGGCAACGGCCCGTGCAACCGGGAACGAATCGAGGCCAGGAAGCAGGCGCACGACGATGGTGCGTGGGTGCGCGGCGCCGCCAGCGCGTACGCAGAGAAGCAGGCTGCGCGGTCCACTGCGGCGGCCTGATGGGCGCACCAGGGGCGTCGCAGGACAGCCAGTGGCCGCTGTGGGAAGTCTTCACGCAGGGCGCGCGGGGCGAGCCATTCGAACACGCCGGCAGTGTGCATGCTGCCGACGGCGAGCTGGCGCTGCAAAATGCGCGTGATGTGTATGCGCGTCGTGGCGAGGCCGTGAACCTCTGGGTCGTGCCCAGCTCCGCGATTGTTGCGTCGGCACCGTCTGACGCGGGTCCGTTCTTCGACCCCGGCAATGACAAGGCGTATCGGCACCCCCAGTTCTACACGGTACCGCGCGGGGTTCGCGTCTTGTGAGCGACGCGACCATACCGAATCGCCCTGCAGTCGCTGGACTTCGCTCGCCGGTGATCACCAACCCGCTGTTCGAGTACCTGTTGCGACTTGGCGATGATCGGCTGGTGCTCGGACACCGCGTGAGCGAGTGGTGCGGGCATGGCCCGATCCTCGAAGAGGACATCGCCCTGTCGAACATCGCACTCGACCTCATTGGCCACGCCAGTTCGCTCCTCGCGCTGGCAGGCACGGTGGAGGGCGCGGGTCGCGATGCCGATGCACTGGCGTATTTCCGCGATGGCGTCGCCTTTCGCAACGCATTGATCGTCGAGCTGCCGAACGGCGACTTCGGGTTCACCATCGTGCGGCAGTTTCTGTTCGACGCGTACAGTGTGCTGCTGCTCGACACACTCTCGCGCGCCGCCGATGAACGCATCGCGGCGATCGCAGCCAAGTGCCTCAAGGAAGACAAGTATCACCTGCGCCACAGCAGTGAGTGGGTCGTCCGGCTTGGCGATGGCACTGCGGAGAGTCATCGTCGCGCGCAGGATGCTCTGGATGCGCTGTGGCGATATACCGGTGAACTGTTCGACCGCGATGGAGTGGATGATGCCGTCGCAGCACTGGGCATCGTCGTTGACCAGGATGGGTTGCGCACCCGCTGGCACACCATGGTTGCCGATGTCGTGCATCGCGCGACACTGGCACTGCCGACCGATGGCGCGATGCGGCGCGGGGGCCGTTCGGGCCGCCACACGGAACACCTCGGTCACCTGCTCTCGGAACTGCAGATTGTCGCCCGGTCACACCCGGGCGCGAAGTGGTAGCGACGGGCCCGGCGTGAGCATCCAAGGTGCCCCGCGCACGCGCGACGACGTCTACGCGATCCTGAGCACCGTGATGGACCCCGAGGTTCCGGTGATCAGTGTCGTGGATCTCGGCATCATCCGTGACGCGTTGGTGAGCGAGGACTCCGTGCGGGTCACCGTCACCCCGACGTATTCCGGCTGTCCCGCGATGCGCGAGATCGAATCAGACATTCGCAGTGCGCTCGAGGCGGCGGGCGTTCGCGACGTGGTTATCGACACGGTATTCGCTCCGGCCTGGACGACAGACTGGATTGGCCCCGAAGCGCGTGAAAAGCTGCGTGCCTATGGCATCGCGCCACCCGGGAAAGCGGAGCCGCAGGGGCTCGTGACACTGAGCCGCGCGCGGCCTCGACCAGCGTGCCCTTTCTGCGGAAGCACCGACACGCGTCTGCAAAGCGAATTCGGCAGCACCGCCTGCAAGGCAATTCACGTCTGCAACAGCTGCAAGCAACCGTTCGACGAGTTCAAGGCGTTCTGACCCAGCGCGCCGCGC